>NZ_JBSFJX010000013.1:0-116634 GCF_053598275.1 Streptomyces sp. NPDC001156
CATCGAGCACGGCGGTGTATGTGACACTGGTCGGCACGTGAGGCCCCTCGGTCGGATCTTTCTGTCGCAAGATCGTTCCTACCAGGGGCCTTACGCCTGCCCAGAGTTGGGAGCGCACCACGAGACTCCCGAAGGCGATCACCCTCAGCGACCGTCGGTTACCGGGAAAGGCTCACTCACACACACTCCTGCACATCCGAAACCGAACAGCTCCCAACCCCTCGGGTCGGACCCCTGACGGGGGCCAAGGGGGGCGGCGCCCGGCTGGCACCGCCCCCTTGGCCGCGAGTGACGGGATGCCCCAGGGCATCGACAGCTCCACCAGCGATTCCTGTTGCCGCCGACCACTGGAGGCCACTCGCTGGCTTTTACCGCGCTCCTGCCACAGGTGTGGAAGCAGACCTGGGCCGGCCACTCGCCCTCAGCCGCACACCACATCCGTGGACGTGAGCTAGGCGCGGCGCGTGGCCACCGAGAGCACGTCCTCCAGCGCGTCAGTGACCGGCCGCAGGAACACAGCTAACTCATCGGCCGTGGGCTCGGTCTCGCTGTCCAGGACGGCTCGCACGAGGACCAACAGCGCAGCGGCGGCTTCCAGCGAGGAAAGGTCGGTCGGCCTGTTCATGAGGTTGCGGTGGTTCGGCCGTGCGGATGCCTGCGAATCGTCCGCGCTGCGTCGAATCGTGCCCACGCCTTTCCGGCTCGCTTGGCGGCGGCCAGCGCGGTGGACGCTTCTTCGCACGTTGCGCAACCGGTAAAGGGATGCGCTTCGTACAGCCAATCGTCTAGGGGTAGCTCAACCGGTGCTTGCGGGTAGCGAGTCGGCTCGATCATGCGGCACCCCTGGCGAAGGTCTGGCCCACCCTCGGCAGTAGGGCCGCCTGTCGCCTCTCGCGCTGTCGACGCCGTTCTTGCTCCCGCTCCCATGCGATCACGTACGGCCGGATAAGCGCCGCCTCTTCGCTCACCAGTTGGGCTGACTCTTGGAGCCTGCGGCGGCGGATGGGTACGGATTCCGGCTGCCGAATCTCCCGAATCGGTTCGGGCCAGTGCTTTCGGGCGGCCATGACCAATGCGAGGCGCAGCGCAAATAGAGTGCGCATAGCGGAACCTCCTATGTTCCGTTAGCCCCTGGGAAGCGGCCCTTGCCCGGCCGTCCTGGGGGCGTTTTCTTTCTTTGGCCAACAGTACTCGTGGTTGTCTGCAGTTATCTACGGATGCATGGAAACCTGCGGTCACCCACGATCGGATCATGGAACTTGACCGCACGCGCCCGCTGTGGAGGCAGATTGCGGCGGAGATCATCCGACGCATTGAAAGTGGCACCTATCCGCTTGGTAGCCGAGTACCCAGCACGCTGGAAATCGCACAAGAGTTCGGTGTAGTCAATGCCACAGCAGCCAAGGCCATGCGGCACGTGCGGGAGCAGGGGTACACGCGCGGGGAAGTCGGGTTGGGCACCTTCGTCGCTGACTCGCTGCCGACCGGCGGCAGCTGACCACGTCAGATTTGCGAAACCCTGACAGCACGAGCCATCGGTGGTAACTCGAGCCTCAACTTCGTAAAGGCTTTTGGCTGTTCACACCTGCCTCACTGCTTCTGGCTTGCGCCCGTCCTGCGCAATCCCGTGACGGCGACTGCGCAGGACGGGGCGGTGGCTGCGCAATGCCTGCCCCTGCGTACTTGGGTGCGCAACGCCGTGACCTGCTGTGGTCGGGCCCATGGTCGGGTGTGCGCAGCCGCTGCGTGGGCCGGCTACTGCATCCAGCTGGCTCTCTGGTCGGGGTCCTGGACGGGGCGCCATACGGGCGCTGACGGGCCGTGTTGGAGGAGATCGGTCAGTGGTGCAGCCAGGGCGGGGACCTCGCCGAGGAAGGCGGACACCGGCCAGTTGGCGGCGGCCGCGCGCAGGGCTCTGATGCGGGTCCCGACACCAGCGGGACCGGTGCCGTCGAGGACGAACAGCAGCCGTGGAAAGAGCGGGTAGTGCCGCCGCCAGTCCTCCTGCAGCGGCTCGGCAGGCTGGCGCCGTCCGAGGGGCGCGGGCGTGTAGCGATGGAGGCGGGCGTAGGCAGTGAGCTTCGCAGCCAGGCGCTCCGGGCCCATGGTCGCCCGGTCCACCTCCACGAATGCCCGCAGCATTGCACCGTCGCCGCCTTCCCTGCCGCGCCGGTAGAACAACAGGGCGTCGGGGATGACGGCCTCACCGCTTCCGAGCGGGTGGTAGACCTCGGGCATCCAGTCCAGCGGTCGGCACACCTCGTTGTGGCGGCGGGCGTCCTGGACAAAGGAGAGCCCGGTCTCGGTCACCACCAGCGCGTGTGCCAGCCTCAACCGCGCGGCGGTTCGATCCGACACCGTCTTCGGCGGCCGACGCCCTCGCAGCTCCGGCCACTCGGAGGCGACCTGCACGCCGTACTGGGTGGAGAACCACACCCTCAGTCGTCCGGCTTGCGGCAGCGTGATGCGGTCGACCAGCCCCTCGGCACACAGCTTGGCCAGCCGCCGCCGGGTCTGCTCGATGCGCACCTCGGGGGCGAGTATCCGGTGCATCTGCTCAGTGGTGGCCATCCGGTACTGCGTCAGCACCGCCAGCGCCAACCGGTCACCACTGCCCGCATCCACGTTCGTCATCATCGGCTGCTCCACCTCCCCTACGGTGCGACGCCGTCCTGCCCGGCGCCGCGCGTACCGGACAGAGCAGCAGTCAGCCCCGACCAGACCACCGACCAGGAAGCCCCGACCACGGTCACAATGCGACAACAGCGCTCCCGACAGGGTTGGCATCCCGCCCGACAACCCCGCCGACTGCCGCCCACACCCTGCAGCGCCTAGGTTGCGAAGCCGCAGATCACCATGCCTGTCGGGCCATGGTCGGGAGCCCGACAACCCTCTTCCTTCTCCCCTTGCCTCCCTGTCTGTTTGTTGTGTGGGTGGGGGCGGCACGTGTGGCAGGGGGAAGCCGCGAGGGTTGCGGCGGCCGCATGTCGTGTTGCGCGTCGGCGTGGCCTCCGCGCTTCGCACCGAACAACATCGGCGCGGACCGACGAGCGCACGAAAGCCGTCGGTGCCGTCTCGGCTGCGTCCGGCTTGGGCCTGCCCCTCGGAAGAACGACCTCACCGAATCCTTTCCCCGGCAACTGTCCTGCCGGTCCCCCGAGGACCTCGCTAAGGAAGCGGGCACGACACTTGGAGACTGTCGCCGTGCTCAGCCGGGGCCACCGAACTCGCCGACCGGGACAGGCCGCCCGCATCAACTGCGGGGCACGCCTGCACGATCCGCGACCGCGGCGCGAGGACCTGCGGGTCGAGGAAGCTGTCACCCACCACCACAGCACCTGCCGCTCGTGATCCCGCACACAACAACCCGGCCAACTTCGGCTCCGGACGCCCCATGACCCGATCAGCGACGGATCTCGAACTCACAGCACTAATACTGCAACTGTGATTGCAGTATTAGGTCGTGCGCCGACGGAGGGTGATGTCCACGATCAGCGCCCGGTGGTCGGTGTCGGCGATGTCCAGGAAGCGGGCCGAGTTCACGGAGAAGTCCCGCGAGAGGAGGACATGGTCGATCTGGGTGCCGAACGGCGGGGCGGTCCTGGCGGGCCAGGAGGGGATGCGCGCGTCGTCGGCGAGACGGGCTCCGTCGTGCAGACCTGTGCCGAGGATGCGGCGGAAGGCGGCGTGGTCCTGGGAGGCGTTGAAGTCTCCGGCCACGATGGTGGGCGTGTCGCCGTCGGCCGCCGCGTAGGCGCGCAGCTTCCCCAGTTCGTGGCGCCAGAGGGAGACCTGGCCGGGGAGCGGGGGCATGGGGTGGGCGAGCTGGACGCGTACGGCGCGGCCGTGCACATCGGCGACGGCTCCGGGCATGCCCATGGTGCCGGGCACGCCGGGCGCGGCCTTCAGCGGGAACCGGCTGAGGATGAGCGACCCGTCCGAACCGGCGCCCTCCACGGCCTGCCGGTAGGGGTAGGGGCCGGCCGGGCCGCCGAAGGCGTGCTGCAGGGTGGCGGAGCAGCGGTACTCGCACTCCTCGACGAACACGAGGTCGGGGCGCTCGCGGCGGATGGCGGGCGCGAGGGAGTCGGTGCCGCGGCCGAACTCGACGTTGGAGGTCAGCACCCGCAGTTCGGCGAGCGGGGTGCCGGAGGACTCGTCCGCCCTGCCGTACGGCTCGCTGTACCAGGCGAGCGCGGCGAGGACGAGGACGGCCCAGAGCATGCCGGTGCGCCAGCGCGCGAGCAGGGCGAGCAGGAGGGCCAGGGCGGTGGGGGCGAGCAGCCAGGGCAGAAAGGCGAGCAGTTGCGGTACGGGCGTGAGCGCGTCGGTGTCGGCGGCCCGGCAGCCGACCACCACGCTCACTCCGGCGAGGAGCAGTCCGGCCGCCCAGGATCCCGCGCCCCGTCCTCGGGACCGGTGCGGGACCTCGGTCTGCCCGATCCGCTTCGCGGTCGCAGTCTCCACGTACCGCCGCCTTCCCCTCGGTGGACCCGGTGCCCGAATCCTCCCTCGAAGACGAGGGCGGCGTGGAGAGGGTCGCCGGTACGCCGCCGAAGGGGGACGGCCGCGCCCCCGAACGGGCTACGGTGCCGGCTCGGCGCGGTCTCCCGTCACCAGGGACCAGATCACGAACCCGCCGATCGCGATGGCGATGAACGACCAGACCGGGGCGTACGGCAGGAACATGAAGTAAAGGATCATGTAGAGGGCGGCCAGGCCCACGCCCATCCAGCGCGCCCACTCCATGCCCTGGAGCACTCCCCAGCCCGTGATCATGAGCAGGGCTCCGACGACCAGGTGGATCCAGCCCCAGGTGGTGAGGCTGAACTGGTAGACGTAGTTGCCGACGCGGACGTAGACGTTGTTGGTGGCGATGCCCGCGATGCCGTTCAGCACGCCCACCACTCCTCCGACCATCATCAGGACCCCGGCGAACGCCGTGCCGCCGGTCGCCCACGCCGTACGCTTCGGGGGCGGCGCGGTGCGTGTGGTGTGCTGGACCATGGGGTCGCCTCCTCGGGGACGGGACGTTCATCCGCAGGTTCGCCCGGGAGGGGGAGCCGCGCAGGGGGAACGGGGCCGAACGGGTGACGGCCGGCGCCCCGGTGCGTCAGGTGTCCACGCGCTTCAGGAACTCCTCCAGGGCCTGGTTGAACTCGGCCGGCCGTTCCAGGTTGGGCAGGTGCGCGGCGCCGGCGACCACCCGGAGCGTCGCATCGGGGAGGGCCGCGTGCAGGGCGCGTGCGTCCGGGACGGGCGTGTAGGTGTCCTCCTCGCCGACCACCACCAGGGCCGGGACCGTGACGGCGGGGAGCAGGGGGCGGTAGTCGGGGCGCAGCGCCCTGCCGCGCAGGGCCGCGGCCGCGCCCTCAGGGGGCGTCGACGTCATCATGCGGTGGACGTGCGCCGCCACCTCCGGGTCCGCGGACGGCGCGACCATCCGGTACAGCACCTCGTCGGCGTACCCGCGCATGCCCTCGCGCGGCAGTCGGTCGGCCATGTCGGACCGGGCCCGCCTGCCCTCCTCGGTCTCCGCCGCCGGGGAGGTGTCCGCGAGCACGAGACCGGCGATCCGCTCCGGGAACCGCGACCAGCACTCCATGGCTATCTGGCCGCCCATGGACAGTCCGGCGAGCACGAAGCGGTCGACGCCCAGTGCGTCGAGGAGGTGCGCGAGGTCGTCGGCGAACACCGGCAGCGGGGTCACACCGGGGACGACCGGGGAGGCGCCGTAGCCCCGCAGATCCGGCACGATGACGCGGCGCGTACGGGGGAACTCCGCAAGCTGCGGTGCCCACATCGTGCGGTCGAAGGGGTGGCCGTGGACGAGGACGAGCGGCAGCCGGTCGGTACCGGCGCCTTTGTCCACGTATGCGAGGAAGGGTGCCATGGCTCCGACCCTAGGGGCCGCCAACTGATCGGTGCAATAAGGTCTTTGCTCTCGGTGCAATCGAAGGGGGAGCGGAATCGTGCAGGACTACCGGCACATAGCCGACCGGATCGCCGCGGACATCGCCGCGGGACGGCTACGACCCGGTCAACGTCTGCCTCCGCAAAGGGCGTTCGCACGCCGGCACGGGTTGGCCCCGTCGACGGCGGGGCGGGTGTACGGCGAACTCGTACGGCGCGGCCTCGTGGTCGGCGAGGTCGGCCGGGGCACCTTCGTACGGGCCTCGCCGGTGCCGACGGGCCGCGCGCTCGCCGAGCCGGCGACCACGGCACCCGTCAACCTGGAGCTCAACTACCCTTCCGCGCCCGGCCAGTCGGAGCTGCTGTCGGCCGGGCTCGCACCGCTGCTGCGGCCGGACGTCCTCGCCGAGGCCACCCGCACGGCGGCCGCCGCCGGAACACCCGACGCGCGCGAGGCCGCCGCGGGCCTCCTCGCCACCGCGAGCTGGCGTCCGGACCCGGACCGGCTGCTGTTCGCCGGCAACGCACGGCAGGCCGTCGCGGGCGCCCTCGCGGCCCTGGTACCGCCCGGTGGCCGGGTCGGCGTGGAACGGCTGACGTATCCGCTGGTCAAGGAGATCGCGGCGCGCCTCGGCATCGTGCTGGTGCCGATCGCCACCGACGAGGAGGGCCTGCGCCCGGACGCGCTCGCCGCCGCGCACCGCTCGCTGCCCCTGTCCGCGGTGTACGTGCAGCCGACCCTGCACAATCCGACGTCGGTCACGGCGGGACGGGAGCGGAGGGGACTGCTCGCCGGCGTCCTGCGCGAGGCGGGCCTCCCGGTCGTCGAGGACCGCATCTGGTCCTTCCTGTGCGGGGACGAGGGCGGCGAACCTCTCGCGGCATACGCGCCCGAACGCACGTACGTCGTCGACGGGCTGTCCAAGCGCGTCGCGCCAGGCCTCACCGCCGGATTCCTGGTGGTGCCCGAAGGCCACGGCGAGAAGGCGGCCGGGGCGCTGCGCTCGGGCGGGTGGACGGCCGGGCGGTTCGCGCTGGAGGCGGCGGTGCGGTGGATCGGGAACGGAACCGTGGCGCGGCTGGTGGCCGCCAAGCGCGAAGACGCCCGGGCGCGTCAGCGGCTGGTCGCCGAGCACCTCGACGGCTTCGCCGTACGGGCCGATCCGCGTGCGTACTTCGCCTGGTGGGAACTGCCGCGGCCGTGGCGCGCCGACGTCTTCACGGCCGCCGCGGCGCAGCGCGGGATAGCGGTGACACCGGGACCCGCCTTCGCGGTCGGCCGGAGCGGGTCGGAGGGCGAGGCCGCGGACTGCGTCAGGCTCGGACTTGCGTCGGTTCCTCCGTCGCTGCTTGCGGGGGCGCTTCGGACGCTCGCCGGCGTCGCGCGTACAGGCCCGTGAGCCAGGCGGCGAGCGCGACCGTGAGACCGAGCGCCATCAGCACCCAGGCGGCCATGCGCAGAGTCTCGGTGAGCGCGTCGTACACCGCGCCCGCCGCCGGGTGGGAGACATCCGCGGGAAGGTCCCTCAGCGTCATCCGCCGGCCCACCGCGATCGCGATGGCGAGCAGTGCCGCACCCAGCGCCGTGCCGAGCCCGGTCGCCAGCACGGCGCGGCGGCGGCACACCGAGACCAGGATGCCGGCCACCGCGGAGACGACCGCCGCGACGGGCAGCCAGAAACCGGTGATCTCGAGCACGTGGAACCCCTTCCGGAGGTTCGTCAGGTCCTTCGACTGCAGCAGGGTGATCTCCGTGTGCGTGACCGGGATGCGGCCCGCGAACGGCACATGCTGGTCGGCGAGTTGCCGCTTCATGCGCTCGGTGGCGGGTGCGAGGTCGATGGTGACGGGCATGTCGCCGTCGTCGCGCAGGGCGCGCATCACGGCGTCGTGGGCGGTGAGGTTCGCGGTGTCCCAGGCGGTGCGGAAGGCCTCGGTGGAGGTGAACGAGCGGACAGCGTCATGGACGAAGGAGTGGACCGAACCCTGAAGGGGCGGGCCGACGTGGACCTCGCGCATGATGCCTTCGGTGACGGCGGCGGCGATGGCGTCCTGCACCTGGGAGTCCGAGGCGAGCGGCGCGGTGGTGGCGGCGTAGCGGGCGCCGTCCTCGATGCCGTACTTCGCCCACGTGGCAAGTACGCCCAGCGGCACGAGCAGGCACGCGAGGCCGACCAGGACGGCGGAGAGCACGCTCCGGGCATGTCGGGACACGTCACCAGAGAAGCGTGTCCTTCGGCGATCGGCGAGCGGCTTGCCTGCAAATGGGTGGATATGACAATCCGATGGGTGAATGCAGGGCGCTCCGAGTGGGTCGGGTCCGCGATCTCGTGATCGCGCCCTCCGGTGGAGGGTTCACCCGAAGGGGTGTTATCTGGTGGTGGGGAGAGACGACTCGGGCTCCTCGACCGGCTCCCGGGAGCACATCCCGGGTGACGGGTGAGTGAGGGAGACGCATGAGGCCCCGGTGTCGGCGTGTGCCGACGGCCGGGGCCTCGTGCGCCGGAACGGGAGCCGGCCGACGGTCAGACGGCCGGCCAGGGCTCTCTCACCTGTTCCTCGTGCGTGTAGTACCGGTAGTAGTCGAACACGAACGCCGCCACGGCGACCGCCAGCGAGATCCCGATGCTGCGCAGCACGGTGTGATCGGTCTGGCTGTACAGGAAGCCGAACGCGATGCCCGAGAACACCGCCCACAGCAGCGCCCGTGCCTCGCGCCGCAGATGCGGCGCCACCGTCAGAACGCCGATGCACAGTGCCGCGAACACGATCACGGACACGAAGCCGAACAGCACGTTCCAGCCGGTGATCGGGCCCGCGTCGCGTCTGATCGCAGCGGCCCAGTAGCCGTAGACGAGTCCGACGGCGACGGGCCCCAGGATCCGCGCGATCCTGTGCGCACGCCTGTCGAGGACATCGGGCGGACGAGGGGCCGTCACCGGCCCCTCGGGCCTGGTGACGGGTATGCGCCCGGTCCCCGGTATGGGTCCAACAGCCATGGGAACGCTCCTCTCTCCTCGCCCCGCATTCCAGCGCACACCTGGCCAGGACGGCTGGCAAGTCGGGATGCGCGGCCCACGGGGCCGTGTTTCTCTGGGGCCCATGAGGATCGTGCTGTTCGGGGCGACAGGGCTGGTGGGCAGCCGGGTCACAGCCGTCAGCCGGTCCGGGCAGGCGCCCATGCCCGGGGTGACTGCCAGGGTGGCCGACGCCTCGGACCCGAGGGCGCACTTCCCTGCCTTCAACCGCTCGCTCCGGCACGGCGCGTGTGAGGTCCGGACGGGCACGGGCCGCCCGGCGGCGCGCGGGCAGGGGCTGTGCGACCAGACCGGATTCCCCGAGGCGTGCGCCCACCGGGCGGCGCCGGAGCACCACCGCGCGGTCGCCGCCCTCGGCCGGACGCGCAACTCCCCGGCTGCCGAGGTCACCCCGGCCGACGGCTCAGGCTGGATCAGGGCCGAGGGCCACACCATGGCGTCCCCCGACGAACGGGACCAGGGCATGCACGTGCGCGTCCGCATGCCGGCCGGGCACTGACCGGGAGACGGACGGCGGCGCCGGTGCCCACCAGGCCATCACCCCAGGACCGGACCCGGCAGGGCCGGGGGGAGGACGGCGGAGCCGTCCGCCGTTGGTGGCGCGGCATCTCACGGCCCGGCATCCCCCATGCCGGCCCCGACCACGGGCACACCGCCCTCGGCGCCTCGCCCACGGGCCCCTCGGTCGCCGAGGAGTCCCCGCCGGCGGGCCCCGTCCGGAACAGATCCGCGCCGGCCGGGCGTTCGGGTCCCGCCAGGAGTGCGGCTCCCCCTTCCGCCAAAGACGGGTCCGCCGGCCCGGAGGTGAAGGGATCCGGCCCCTCCGTCCGGGCCGAGCCCGCCGGACCCCTGCGCGGTGGACCCGCGCGACCCGAGCGCGGCCGGCCCGCCGGGCCCGAGCACGACCAGCTCCTTCACCCCGGCGTCTCCGGTGCCCGGACCCCCAGGCAGTCGCTGCTGCGCGTGCGCGGGCGCAGTGTCGCCTGGGTGCCGCCGCTCGTGCTGCTCATCGCCATCGCCGGGATCGACTGGGCGACGAGCGGCGATTTCCGCACCATCTCCTGGGTCGTCCTGGTCCCCGGTA
The DNA here is from genome assembly GCF_053598275.1 of Streptomyces sp. NPDC001156. Taxonomy (NCBI): domain Bacteria; kingdom Bacillati; phylum Actinomycetota; class Actinomycetes; order Kitasatosporales; family Streptomycetaceae; genus Streptomyces; species Streptomyces sp. NPDC001156. Next base: position 10,036 of record NZ_JBSFJX010000013.1, read on the forward strand.
TCGCGGCAGCGATCTGCGGGCTGCGGAGCACGGCCGTCATCGCCGTGCTGGCCGTCATCACCTACGAGCTCGAGGACCACGCCTGGCCCCACCAGTACCGGACCGGGCTGCCCGATTTCATCCTGGTCGTCATGGGCAGCGCACTCGCCGTGCTGGCCTGCGTGGTCCGCCTGCGCGGAGAACGGCTCATGCTGCACATGCAGGACGTCGCCGACACCACCCGACGGGCGGTGCTGCGCCCGCTGCCGGCCGCCTGGGGCGGTCTCGACCACGCCGCGATCTACCTCGCCGCGGACAGCGTCGCCCGGGTCGGCGGCGACTTCTACGACATCCAGCCCGGCCCGCGGGGCACCCGGGTCCTGCTCGGCGACGTCCAGGGCAAGGGACTGGGCGCGGTCGAGGCGGCGTCCGCCCTGCTCGGCACGTTCCGCGAGGCGGCGTACCACGATCCCCTGCTCACCACGGTCGCCGAGCGGCTGGAGACCCGGATGCAGCGGCATGTGCGCTATCGCATCGTGATCGGGCGGCACGACGACACCGAGCGTTTCGCCACGGCCCTGCTGGTCGGCTTCCCGCCGACCAACTCCCACTACGTGGACATCGTCAATTTCGGGCACGAACCGCCGCTGGTGGTCGCCCCCGGCGGCGTACGGTCGCTGCCGCCGGGTGAGCAGCTGCCGCTCGGCCTCGCCGAACTGGGCGCGGGCCCGCCGGTGGCGCAGCGCGTGCCGCTCGCGGACGACGAGACATTGCTGCTGGTCACCGACGGGGTGAGCGAGGCACGCGACGCCGAAGGGGAGTTCTTCCCGCTGCGGGACCAGGTGGCCCGCGCAGTCGCCGAGGACCCGCATGTCGCCGACCCCGGGCGGCTGGTGAACTTCGTCAGGGACGGCACGCTGCGCCACAGCGACGGGCACCTGGACGACGACACGACGATCTTCGCGGTGCGGCGGCGCCCGGTCGGCGCCGACTGAGCCCGAGCACCGGGGTGTTGGATCTCCTCCGCCGCACCTTTGCAGGCGCAGCGGTTACGGTGCTGACGTGGCTGATCGATCGGGGGAGGGAACCATGCCCGGAACCGCGCTGCTGATCGCGGCGTCACCGGCGGGCAAAGGGTGTCTGGTGGACGCGGCCTCCGTGCTTCCGGCGCTCGCGGCCGTCGCCCCGCCGGTGCTGTCGGGCACGGACACGGCGAACGTGGTCGAACTCGCCGACCCCGTCGAGCCGCAGGCCGTCCTCACCCGGCTGCGGGCCGCGGCGGCCGCCCCCGGCCCGCTGACGGTGTTCCTCACCGGGCAACTCCAGCTCGACCACCGCCAGCACCTGCCCCACTTCGCGCTGGCGCGCACCACCCCGGCCACGATCCGCTACACCGGTTTCCCCTGGCACTGGATCCGCGAGGAACTGCGGCTGCGCCCGCCGGGGACGACGACGGTGTTCGCGGACCTGCACGCCGACGCGGAGATGTGGCGTCACCTGCCCACAGGGCCCCTCGACTGCGGCCCCGCCGTCTCCCTCTACGGCCGCGTGGCCCCGCCGCCGGGACGCCGGGCGCCGGCGTCCCCGGCGTACATGAAGGCCCTGGCGACCCTGCTGCGCAGCGGCCACCGCCCCGATCCGGCGGCCCTGCACGAGCAGGCGCTGACCCGGGCGCACACGGAAGCCGGTGCAGCGGGGGACGTCGTCCTGACGCTCGGGCAGCCCACGCACCACCGGATGTGGCTCACGCCTCCACCCTTCAGTCCCCTACCGCCCCCGGCCGCCGCCCCGGCGCCCCCGGACCCGCACGCCGCGCTCACCGCCGCCGTCCAGGACGGCCGGCACGCGGAGGCGGACGCGCTCGCCGCGCAGTGGGAGCAGGCCGCCCTGCGAGAACACGGACCGGGCTCGGAGGAGGCGCTGCACTGGATGGAGGTCCGCGCCGACCTCGCGATGCTCGCGGGCGAGGCAGGCCGTAGCTGCGAGACCTGGCTGGCGGTCGCCATCGCCCGTCTGTCGGCCGGCCGGAGCCCCGGGGATCCGACGGTGGAGGCCGCCGTGGACCGCGCCCACCACCAGTGGGGCCACATGCGGGACGCGGGACGGGCCCGCGAGCTGGGACCGGCCCTGGCCGCGTTGCGCGAACGGGTGCCGGGACGGCGCGCAGGCGCCCTCGACCACGTCCGGGAACACCTTCGCCACCTTCAGCGTCAGCTCCAGAGCCAGCCGTGAGGGTGCGGGGCCGGGCGGGGCGTCAGCCCGTGTGCCGCGTGAAGTGAGCGGTCGCCGGCCAGGTCATGCCACAGTCAGATGCGCCAGGGCACCCGACACGAGCGTCCGTACGCCGGGGACGAGCGTGGACGTGTCGGGCGCGAAGCGGGGGCTGTGGTTGCTCGGGACCGCCGTGAACTTCTCCATCAGGTCGGCGCCCGGAGCCCCCTCCCAGACGTCGGCCGGGGTGCTCGTCACGAACCAGTACGCGTACGGGACGCCGTCCGGCGCCAGGTGCGGGAAGTCCTCGCTGCCCATGGCCGGACCGGGGTCGAAGACCGCCGCCGCGCCGAACACCTCGCCGTGCACGGCGGCGACGCGGCGGTCGGTGCCGGCGTCGTTCACGGTGGCCGGGAAGTCGGCGCCGACGATCACCTCGGGCTCGCGCGGGCAGCCGGCGGCCAGGCACTCACCGGCCGCGATGCGCCGGATCGCGGCGATCATGCGGTCGCGGACGGCCATCGACTGCGTGCGCAGGTTGAGGGCGATGCGGGCTTCGGAGGGGATGACGTTGTGCCGGGTGCCCGCCTCGATCCTGCCCACGGTCAGCACCGCTGAGTCGCGCGGGGCGACCTCCCGGCTGACGACGGTCTGCAGCCGGGTGACCAGGTAGGCGGCCGTGACCACGGGGTCCACGGTCGACTCGGGACGTGAGCCGTGGCCGCCCTGGCCGCGCACGACGATGTCCACGTCCGTCGACGCGGACAGGATCAGGCCGGGGGAGTGCGCGTAGAGCCCGGCCGGACCCGGTGCCGCGTGCTGGCCGAGCAGGACGTCGGGGCGCGGGAAGCGCTCGTAGAGCCCGTCCGTGACCATCGCCTGCGCGCCCTGCCCGGTCTCCTCGGCGGGCTGGCCCACCATCAGCAGGGTGCCCGACCAGGCGTCGCGCCCGGTGGCCAGCGCCCCGGCGGCGCCCGCCAGCCAGGCGACATGCAGATCGTGTCCGCAGGCGTGCATGACACCCGGCACCTCGGAGGCGTACGGCAGACCCGTCTCCTCGGCGACCGGAAGGGCGTCCATGTCCGCGCGCAGCAGGACGGTGGGACCGTCGCCGTTGCGCAACACCCCGACGACCCCGGTGCCGCCGACGCCTTCGACGGTCTCGTACCCGGCCTTGCGCAGCTGCTCGGCGAGCTTCCCGGCGGTTCGGTGCTCACGAAGGGAGAGTTCCGGATGGCGGTGCAGATCCCGGTAGCAGTCCTCCAGACCGGCGACCGGGAGGTCGGCGGTGAGGTCCAGCGCGGTACGTGCGGCGGAGGAGGTCACGGGCCCAGAGTAGGCGCAGGGACCGCCCACCGGTACGGCGCCGCCCGGCTCAGCGCGGGGTGTGCGCCACGTGCTCGGCGGGCAGGGGTGTCGCCGCCCGGGCCGGTCCCGCGTTGGCCGCCGTGACCAGGGCGGCCACAGCGACGACCGCGGCGGCGAAGCCTCTGGCGTAACGCGGCGATATGCGTCCATGGCGTACGGAAGGGCGTACGAGCACTGCAACCGACCTCGCAATTACAGCGATGGATTAAGCATGCTTAATGCGCTTCTAACGTAGGGGGTGAAGCGGCCTGACGGGAAGGCCGTCAGGGAAACTTCAGGCCCTCAAGGCAAAGATTGACAAAGGGTCAGGAGGGCAGCTTCATTACTGTGCTTACTGGCATGATTAATCCATGGCGGAGCGAGATGATCCGGAGACCATCGGGCGCAGGGTGCAGCAGTTGCGGCGCCAGCGGGGCATGACCCAGAAACAGTTGGCCGAGCCCGCGTACACACCTGCCTACATCTCCACCCTGGAGGCCGGGCGCGTCCGGCCCTCCGACGACGCTCTGCGCCATCTCTCCGAGCGGCTCGGTGTCGCCTTCGACGAGCTGGCCACCGGGCGCCCCGCCCACCTCGGCACCGCTCTGCGGCTCAGGCTGACCGACGCCCAGCGCACCCTGGCCACCGGTGAGGCCGAGGCCGCGGCCGAACAGTACGGCGTGCTGCTCGCCGAGGCCGAGGCGAACGAGCTCGGCGCCGAGGAGGCCGCCGCGCTGCTCGGGCTCGGCGAGTGCGCCCTGGACGTCGGCGATCTGGCGACGGCACGGCGCTACTTCGAACGGTCCGAGAAGCGCCTGGCCGACGCCCCGCTGCCCAGCCGGGCCCCGGCGCTGCGCGGCCGTGCCGTCTCCCACTATCTGGCCGGCGAACTCCGTTACGCCTGCTACCTGCTGGAGTCCACGCTCGACGAGCTCAACCGCTCCGGACTGCACGACCCCGACGCCCTGCTGCTGCTCTACGCGAGTGCCATAGGCCCGTACATGGACATGGGCGCGCACGTGCGGGCGGCGCAGGCAGCCGAGTTCGCCCTGGCCCTCGCGCCCCAGGTCCAGGATCCCGCCCTGGTGGCCCGTATGCACCGGTCCGTGGCCCGCACGCTCCTCGCCGAGGGCCGTGTCGCCGAGGCGGACGCCTCCCTCGCCAAGGCCGCCGAGCTCTACCGCCAGCTGCAGATCCGCACCGAGCTGGCCAACTGCCACTGGATGCGCGGCTACCTCTACGCCCAGAACGGCGAACTGGGGCGGGCGGAGGGCGAGTTGCGCGAAGCCCTCGCCATGCTCTCGGAGAAGCGGGCCGCCCTCTACAGCAGCCAGGTCGCGGTGGAACTCGCGGACGTGCTGCACCGGCGCGGGAAGTCCGCCGAGGCCGCGGAACTGCTGCACGGTGTCCTCGGCGACATCGGCCCGGAGCGCGGCGCGGTGCACTCGGCCGCCGCGCACCGCCTCCTCGGCATCATCGCGGAGGACGCCCGTGACACAGAGGCCGCGGAGGAACACTACGTGCGTGCGCTCAGCCTGCTGGAGCGGGCGGGCGCGGCGGGCGACCTCGCGGACCTGTGCCGGCTGCTCGGCGATCTGCTGCGCCGCACCGGCCGGGTGGAGGCGGCTCTGGACGCCTACCGCACGGGCCTCGGCCACCGCACCGCCCCGGGCACCACGACCCTGGGCCCGGCACCCGCCCAGCCGCCCCTCTGACGCGTAAATAAACAGCAGGTCAGGATGGGTGTGTGCATGGCTGAATGCCCGGTGGTCTCAGTGGGCCGCCGGGCGTCCGGACCGTGCGGTGCTCAGGCTGCGCTCTCGATCGGGTTGAGGGTGACGGTGTAGCCGAGCTGGTTGAGGGCGTTGATCGCGCGGCGGGCGGCGCGTTCGGGGTCGCGTTGGGTGAAGTAATCGCCGCCGAGCTCGTGGTAGGGGACGCTGTCGGTGTGCATGTGCCAGATCGCGGTGATGATCGAGTGCTCGACGGCGACCAGGGCTTTGAGCGGGCCGCGGCGGGCGGTCAGCCGCTTGTAGCGGGCCTGCAGGTAGGTGCCCTTGGTTCTCACCGCGCCGAAGGCCGCGAGCCCGAGGGCGCCCTTGAGATACGGGTTGCCGGGGCGGACCTTGGTGTTCTTGGCGCTTCACCGGCCAGCTGCGACTGACCTGCGGCGGAGTCCTTTCACCCCCGCTCGACTCCAGGCGCCTCGTGGCGCACGAAGGGCTTCCAGTAGTCCGAGGTCGCCTCGATCACCACCAGCGTCACCCGTGCGGCGAGAAGGTGATCCCGCAGGGCGAGGACCGCGTTCGTTGTCGATCCCCACGTCGTGGTCTCGGTCGTGAAGGACCCCCGCCGCTTCGTACTCGGGGTGCGCACACATGCCTTGGCGTCCTTCTTGCTGATGTCGAGGCCGGCGCAGCGCTCGTGCAGCACGTCCATGGCCTTGCTCCCTCCCTGGCGGACGGACCCGTCGTATGCCGTTCCGGGAGGGCCAGGGTGAATCAGGAATTCTGACGCACGTGCTTCGCAGCAACACTCCACGGTTCCCGTGGACGGCCCCCGGCACCATGCTGACCTGCGAGCTCACCGGCATCACAGAAGGATCGGTTTCGGCCGGAACGAACCCCTCCAGCGTCCCGGACCGGCATCGGCCCACGTCAGAGCAGACAGAAGCACCTGCGGCGCACGCCACGGCATTTACCACGCCCCCGGCGCGCGCCGAAGGCGCGCTGACTCGCTGACCTGTGAACCGGCCGGCCGGGGAGCCCTCAGGCCCCGCGGAACCCGTCAGGGCGTGACGACCGGGAACCCCCGGTCCGGCTGCGTCACATACGAGAACAGCCGCTTCAGCAGCCTCCGGTCCCCCTCCGTCTCGATGCCCGCGAGCCCCCGGCCCGCGAGCAGGCCGAGCAGTTCGGGACGGGTGAGCGTGAGCGTCAGGCCCGCATGCGGCTTCGGTGTGCGGTGCAGCGGCAGACTGCGGTGGGTGAGCGCGCCGTGCTCCAGGTTGATCCGGTACCGGCGCTCCTCGTCGATGACGATCAGATCGATGATCAGCCGCGGCTCGCGCGCCGCACGCGGCCCGTCGATGCGCACCGCGAGGGAGTCGAGCAGCATGCCGACGCCGAGCGCGGACGTGATGCCGGCCGTGTCCGTGGCGACGGCGGGCCCGCCCGCGTCGCCGACCAGCTCCCGGGCCCCGGTCAGGTAGATGTTCCGCCAGGTCCCGTTCTCGGCGCCGTGCCCGAGCCGCTCGTACACGACCGCGAGCGTCCGCCTGGCCTCCTCGTCGTCCGGGTCGGCGAAGACCAGGTGGTTGAGGAGGGTCGCGGCGAAGCGCAGATCCCCGGCGTCGGCGTACCGGCGCGCCGCCGCGAGCATCGGGTCGCGGCCGCCCGCGACCTCCACGTACCGCTCGGCGAGCTGGACCGGCGGGTGTTCCCACAGATGGGCGGGGTTGCCGTCGTACCAGCCCAGGTAGCGCTGGTAGACCGCCTTGGCGTTGTGGTTGAGGGACCCGAAGTAACCGCGTGCGTGCCAGGCGCCCTCCAGCGCGGGCGGCAGCCGCAGCTCCTCGGCGATCTCCGCTCCCGTCAGACCGCTGTTCAGCAGACGCAGGGTCTGGTCATGCAGATAGGCGTACAGGTCCCGCTGCTCCACCAGCAGCCGGACGACGTTCTCGTGCCCCCAGGTCGGCCAGTGGTGCGAGGCGAACGCCACGTCGTAGGCGTCGCCGAAGAAGTCGATGGCCTCGTCGAGGTAACGGGACCAGACGCGGGCGTCGCGGACCAGGGCACCGCGCAGGGTCAGGATGTTGTGCAGGGTGTGGGTGGCGTTCTCGGCCAGACACAGCGCGCGCCGGTGGGTGACCAGGAAGTTCATCTCGGCCGGTGCCTCGGTGCCCGGTGTCAGCTGGAACAGGATCCGTACCCCGTCCACGATCTCCGTCTGCCCGCTGTGCGTGACGTCGACGGTCGGTGGGACGAGGCTGACCGTGCCGGTGGACATGGTCGTGCCGAGGCCGGTGCCGATCTGCGCGTCCGGCGCCTTCGGCAGCCGGGTGCCGTGCATGAACCCGGCGCGACGGGCGACCGCGGGCCCGGCGAACACGTTCTCGCTGACCGCGTACTCCAGGAAGCCCGCCGGTGCGATGACCGGCACGCCCGCCTCCGCCTCGCGCGGCAGCACACCGCGGGCGCCACCGAAGTGGTCGACGTGGGAGTGGGTGTAGACCAGTCCGGTGACGGGCCGTTCCCCGCGGTGCCGCCGGTACAGGGCGAGGGCGGCCGCGGCGCACTCCGCGGAGATGAGCGGGTCGACGACGACCACCCCCCGGTCGCCCTCCAGGAGAGTCATGTTCGCCAGATCGAGCCCGCGCACCTGGTAGACGCCCTCGGTCACCTCGTACAGCCCCTGCCGTGCGCACAGTTGCGACTGCCGCCACAGACTGGGATGCGCGCTGTCGGGGCAGTCCCCGTCGAGAAAGGCGTACGCGTCCCCGTCCCACACCACCCCCCCGTCTCCGGCCGTCACCACGGCGGGCACGAGGGCGGCGACGAACCCTCGGTCGGCGTTCTCGAAGTCGGTCCGGTCCTCGAAGGGGGGAAGACCGTCGCGGGGCGCGGCGTCCATGGGGCCAGCCTCAAGGCAGGGGACACCGGAGGCCAGCGGTGGGGGACCGTTCGAGGACCGGGAACCGCGCCGCTGTTCAGCCGGACGCGGACGCGAGGGCGCTGCCCGCCCGCCAGTCGGCCCAGCCGACGTTCCAGTCGCCGTAGCCGTTGCCCGGCGCGACCGTCTCCCGGGAGCCGACGACCGTCACCACGTCACCGGGGACGACCTCGTCGTAGAACCGCTTCGCCGCGCCGTCCGTGGCGAGTCCCACGCAGCCGTGGGTGACGTTCCGGTGGCCCGCGTATGTGTCCGCCTTCGGGTTCTGGTGCAGATACGTGCCCGAGGCGGTGAGGTGCACGGCGTAGAAGTAGTAGCCCGCGTAGGCGTCGCCGTAGCCGACCGTGCGCGAGTTCATGAAGACCCTGCGGGCCTTGTCGGACACGACCATCGTGCCGTTCCAGGTGTCCATGCCGGGCGCGCCCCCGGTTGTCGGCACGGTCCGGGTGGAACCGCCCGTGACGACCTTCATGGTGTGCGTGCGCACGTTCACCGTGGCCACGAGGGAGCGGCCGACGCTGAAGTGCCGGGTGATGCCGGAGCCCGCGTGCACGATCACCCGCGTCCCGGGCCGCCAGTAGGTGCGCGGCCTGAAGTCGACGCGCTGACCGTCGAGCAGATTGCGGTCCCTGACCCAGCTCCAGGAGTCCTCCACCTGTGCGACAACCTTCAACTGCCGCTCTGTCTCGGCGCGTTGGTCCCGCGGTACGGGACGGCTGAAGATGACGGATATCGGCATGCCGACGCCGACGGTCTGCCCGTCCGCGATGTTGATGTGCGCGCCCTGCAGTCGCTTCAGCGGCTTCGGCGTGGACTTGGGCGTCCGATCCGCCGTCGTGCCAGGCTGCCCCGTCGCCACGTGCACCTGGGCGCCCGCGTGCGGTGCGGCCGTCTGCGCGCGCAACCCGCGAGCGCCGCCAGCGCGCACACCGCCGTGGCCGTCCGGGAAAGCCCGCGGCGCCCACTCCTGGTTCTGCTGCTCATCGTGTCCCCCCTGTGGTGTGTTCCGATGTGCGGCGTACGGGACGTGTACGCACGCGGGAGACGATCGGGTTGCGAGCCGACTCCGGGAAACGCGCGGGACGTTGTGGCGGGGCGATGAGGGAGCACGTGGCGGGGGCATGACCGAGAGTGCGGCGGGGGCATGACGGAGGAAGAATTCGACGCGTTCTACGCAACCGCGTTCCCCAGGCTGACCGGGCAGCTCTACGCGTTCACCGGGGACTACGGCGAGGCGCAGGACGTGGTGCAGGAGGCGTTCGTACGCGCCTCGGGCGCTCCGTCGGCAGTTCCTCGCCGACGGAGCGCCCGAGGCCTGGGTGCGGACCGTGGCGATGCGGCTCGCGGTCAGCCACTGGCAGCGGGCGCGACGCTGGGTGGAACTGGTGCGCCGTACTCCGCCGCCCGAGCACACACCGGGTCCGGACCCGGAACGGGCCGCGCTGGTGGCCGCGTTGCGCAAACTGCCCGAGCCGCAGCGGATGGCGCTGGTTCTGCACCATCTGTGCGACCTGAGTGTGGAGCAGGTAGCGTCTCTGATTGGCTTAGGGAAACTGAGTGATGCTCAGTGCCTTGAGCCAATCGCCTTCGTGCCCTGGTGCCGTACGACCGCAGTCGCCAGCCCGCGTGACACGTCCCTCCGGACGCTGGTCGGCAAGGCCGTATGGCCGCGCCGAGGAGGGTGCCCGACGTCGCCTGGGCGCCGGACGTGCGCGTCACACTGTGCCACAGGATCACTACGACTTGCTAATCCAACTGGTGAGCCTCCGAGACCGGCGCTCCGGTGGGGACAGTCAAGGCCCGGCTGTCCCGGGGCCGGGCGGCCCTGGCGCGAGAACTGGCCGTCGGCGACGAGGAGAGGGAGGACGACCGTGTCCGATGACCTCGCCGCGGGGCAGCGTGAACTGGCCGCTTCGGGGCAGGCCCCGCCTCCCGTCCCCGGCCCCGAGATCCGCCGCCGGGCGGGCGCGCGCCGACGTCGCCGCCGTACGGTCGCCGCGGTCACCGGCGCCTCTGCCGCCGCGGCTCTGGGTGTCGTGCTGCTGCTGGGTCTCACCGGCCCGGGTACGGAGGACCGCACCTCCCCGGCCGCGACCCCGGCGAGTGTGCCGAGCACCCGGGCGGCGGCCGTCGCGACGGTGGACCTCAGCCGGCGGATGCTCATCGTCGGCTCCCGCGCCGTGCCGGTCTCCGCGGGCGCACGGCGCGCTCCCACGCCCACCGGGCGGATGACGGTCACCGCCCTGACGGACATCAGGACGCTGTCCGGCAAGGAGGTCGGCCTCACGGGCGCCTACGGCATCAAGGTGCCCTGGGTGGTCGAACTCAGCGCGGGCGACGGTACGACCACCTACTTCGGCGGTCTGGCGTACGACGCCAAGGCGCCCGGTCGCTACGACCCGACGAGCGGCTGGATCGGCCTGGGCCTCAGCGACGCGAAGTGCCTCTACCAGCGGTTGAGCGTGGGCGACGTGGTCGACATCGAGAGCGGCGAGGTCTCGCCCCCACTGGCAGGGACGTCCAAGGCGGCCGACCGCTCCTTTGCGGGAACGACGGCGACGGGACCCTCGTCCTCGCCGGCCGGCACGGGGGCCGGGACCGGCCCGCGCTAGTCGCGTCCGCCGGGGAGGGCGGGAGCCGGGGCGTTCCCGTCGACGCGGGACGCGGGCCTGGAGTGGAAGGCCACCTCCGTGACCGGCCTTAGTCGTCCTCCGGTTCCTCGGTCAGGCGGCGGAGCAGGGCGAGCAGGGCCGTGCGCTCGGATTCGGACAGCGGGGCGAAGCACTCCGCGAGGACCTCGTCGGCCACGCGGTGGCCCGCCCGCAGCATCTTCTCTCCGGCCGGTGTCAGGTGGTGCTCGATGCGCCAGCCGTGACCCAGCCGCCGCTCGACCAGGCCCTGGTTCACCAGCCGGCCGGCGAGTGTGCCGAAGGCCTGCTCGCTCTGGAACGTCGCGGCGGCCAGCGATCTCGCGGTCGCCCCCGGCGAGCGGCTGATCGCCCGCAGTGCGTCCCACTGGGCGAGTGTCGTCCCGACGGCCGAGAGCCGGCTGTCCAGCGCCCGGTGCTGTCGGTACTGGACCTGATCACGGACGCCGACCCGAAGGAGGCGAAGGAGGCCGTCGAGCGGATGGCTCAGCCCTAGCCCTAGTCCTCGTCGCCTTCGAAGAAGTCGCCGATCTCGTCCACCACCTCCGCCGCGACCAGCCCGCCGACGACTCCCATGGCCAGTCCCGCCGCACCCGCGGCGACCGCCGTGCCGAGGCCGGGGCCGGAGCGATGGCCGTCGTGGTGGTCGTCAAGGTGCGGACCGTGGTGGCCGCCGTGGTGGCTGTGACCGGCGTACGGGTCATGTCCCGTGTAGTGGCCGTGTTCCGCGTGGGCCCACTGCGGTCCGTACGCGGCCCGGTGCTCGACCAGCTGTCCGATCCAGCCGTCGACGGTGGCGTTCCAGTCGCGGGTCGGGACCTCGTGGTGGGCGGCCGTGAAGCGGGCGAGTGCGTCATGGCCCGACGAGAAGAGGCCGCCGCGCTTGTCGGCCTCCAGGACGACGTCGACGCCGTCGGGGGTGGCGAGGAAGGTCAGCTCGATTTCGTTGACCGCGTGCGCGTACTGCGGGGCCGGGGTCAGCTCGATCTCCTGGTAGAAGGGCAACTGTTGTCCCGTACCGCCGATGCGGCCGTACTCGAGGTCGGCCGAGCGGAAGCCGAAACCGAGTTGGCCGAGGGCTTCGAGGACGGCCTCCTGCACCGGCAGCGGCCGGACCGACAGCGGGTCAAGGTCGCCCTGGTCCTTCGCGCCGGCCACCGCGAGCTCGGTGCGCACGCCGAGCAGGACGCCCAGCTGCTGCCCGTACAGCTCGGTGATCGGTGTCTCCCACGGCAACGTCACCGCGAACGGCACGCTGAGCTGTTCCTCCGCGTCCAGCCTGAAGCCGCCGCCGACCGTGAACCGGGCGAAGGTCGCCGTTTCGTGGCTCTCCTCCTCCCCGTGCTCCGCCTCCACGCGTGCGACCAGTTCGAGCCCGATGTGCTCGATCTCCACGGGTGAGTCGCCGCCGCGCAGGTGCACCTGGCCGGAGAGGGTGCCGCCGGGCAGCGCCACGACGGTGTCGAGGACCGTGTCCACCGAGGGGCCGCCTACGCCCATGGCCCCGAGCAGCCGTTTGAACACCATGGCGGTGTCGCTCCTTCACTGATCGCACTCGCCGCCCGTCCCCACGGTCGGCGACCGCCGGCACCGTACGCCGGTCCGATGCCAGTTGAACCGGCCGAAGCGGCGGCGGAGTTCCCGAGCAGCGAAGTCATGACACAAGCCACCCGTACGGACGACGAATTCCCGCCGTTGGCCGCCCACTCGCGGCGACCTGCCGCCGCGACGGGAGGTCCGGTCCGCCCGCAGTCCCCTGCGGCCGGACCGGCCGGAGCGGGGTGGCTCGTGAAGCGGTCCTGCTCCGCGGGATCAGCCCGTGGTCGGTACCGGTGAGGGAGTCGTCGAGGGCGGCGGGGTGAAGCCCGGTGGCGGGGAGAGGATCACGGTCGGCTCGCCGGGCGCGGGGGCCGGCGGAGTCATGCTGCTCTTGGGGAGCTTCGGCGGGGTCGTCTCCTGGAACAGCACCGAGTCGAAGTTCACCAGACCTGTCTGCTCCATCACTGTGATGTGGTCGAGCACCGTGTCGTTGGCCTGGTCGGCCAGCTGTCGGACCAGGGTGTTCTGCGTGGTGGCGCGGATGTTGGCGATGACCGGGAAGATCTGGCCGTGGGTCACGCGGAGGATGTTCGCGAGGTCGTGGTCGAACTGCTTGCCCTGGTCCGCGGTCAGCGTCGCCACGAACCCCTGCTGCTGCGGGCTTGGCTGGTTCGGCAGCGCGATGCCCAGCTGCGCGGCCACCTTCCGGCACGTCGCGTCGAGATTGGCGTGCCCGTTGATGAGGTGCTGTCCCGCGGTGCGTACGGCCGGGGTCGTGCCCTTCTTCACGGCCAGCTCACCGGAGGGGAACTCCCACAGACCGGCCGCCCGCACCTTGACGACGAAGTCGCGGTCCGCCTCGGTCAGCGGTCCGGACGAGGTGTTGGCGATCACGCGCGTGGGAGCGCTCGACACGGTCTGCACACCCAGCATCGAGGGATAGACAAGAGCCGTCAGAGTCAGCGTCAGAGCGCCGGCCACGAAGAGGGTTCCCGCCGCGTTCCGTGATATGCGCATGGCACCTCCTGGTTGTTCCTACGCCCAGGGATACGGGTGTGGCGGAGCTCGGCACCTTTTCGAGAGGCAAAATCGGCGGGTCCCGTACTGTGGCGGCCGTCACGCCGTGAGCCGCGTCGGCCGAGGGGACGGCGGCGGGCCGGGGGAATCGCTCCAGGAAAACGGCTGTCGCTTCGGAAAAGTGAGCGCGTGGCGGTGGTGGGGAGCATGGTGGGGCGCCAGTTATGTTCGATCCGAACATCCGACATTCGGAGCCGGCATGCAGAAGACAGAAGAACTGGCTAAGGAGGCGAAGCCGGACGTCGCGGTGCCGGCGGCGACCGTCGACGCCCCCGCCCGCAGCCGGCCCCTGCCCCTGCCGATCCTGTTCGCGGCGGCCATACTGACCGGCCCGATGCTCCTGCTCCTCAACCGGTGGCTCGACCAGCCGGTCATGCAGGCCTGGCGGACCGTCTGTCTCGCCATCACCGTCCAAGCGCTGCCCTTCCTGCTGCTCGGTACGGCGCTGTCCGGCGCCATCAACGCCTTCGTACCGGCCCAGGTGTTCAGCCGGGTGCTGCCCCGCCGGCCCGTGCTCGCCGTTCCGGTCGCCGGAGTCGCGGGGGTCGTGCTGCCCGGCTGCGAGTGCGCTTCGGTTCCCGTCGCGAACAGCCTGATCGGCCGGGGGGTCACTCCGGCCGCGGCCTTCGCGTTCCTGCTGTCGGCGCCCGCGGTCAATCCGGTGGTGCTGACCGCCACGGCGATCGCCTTTCCCGGCAACCCGGCCATGGTCGTGGCCCGGCTGCTGGCCTCGCTCGCGACGGCCGCCCTGATGGGCTGGCTGTGGCTCTGGCTGGGCCGCGAGGAATGGCTCCGGCCGACCGTACGGCACGCCGGTCACGAGCCGGGGCGCAGCCGCCGGCAGGAGTTCCGGCTCGGCTTCCAGCACGACTTCCTGCACGCGGGCGGTTTCCTGGTCCTGGGCGCCATGGCGGCGGCCACCTTCAATGTGGCCGTCCCCCGCTCCGTGCTCGATGTGTTCTCCGGCTCGCCCTGGCTCTCGGTGCTGTTCATGGCCGGGCTGGCGGTCCTCCTCGCGGTCTGCTCCGAGGCCGACGCGTTCGTGGCGGCCTCGCTCACCGGCTTCTCGCCGCTCGCCCGGCTGGTGTTCATGGTGGTCGGGCCGATGGTGGACCTGAAGCTGATCGCTCTTCAGGCGGGGACGTTCGGCCGGGCCTTCGCGGCCCGCTTCTCCGCCGCCACGACGGTCGTCGCCGTGCTGTGCAGTGCGCTGATCGGAGGGGCGCTGCTGTGAAACGGCCCTTCCAGGCGATCCTGCTCGTCCTTGGCGGACTCGGTCTGCTGAACGCCTCGCTCTTCGGCGACCTGTACCTCAGATACGTCAAGCAGGGACTGCGTCCGCTGCTGATCGTCTCGGGCGTGCTGCTGCTCCTGCTGGGAGTCGCGGAAGTCGTGTCGCAGGTGCGTGGGCGCGCGGGACGTCCCGAGCACGGCGGTCAGGACCACGACGACGTCCACGTCCATGTCGACGACCGGGGCGCTCACGAGGGCGGCGGCCACGGTCACCATCACTCCGGCGCGCCCCGCGCGGCCTGGCTGTTGTTCCTGCCCGTGCTGAGCCTGCTCTTCTACGCACCACCGGCTCTCGGCGCGTACACCGCCTCCCGCCAGCCGCCCAAGTCCGTCACGGAGCAGCAGGACTTCGAGCCACTGCCCGCGACCTCGCCCCTCCCGATGACCCTCTCGGACTTCACCAGCCGTGTGCAGCAGGACCGGAAGCAGGCCATCAAGGGGCGCAGTATCCAGATGACCGGTTTCGTCACGCCCGACAAGCGCAGCGGCAGCTGGTATCTGACCCGGATCATCTTCTCGTGCTGCGCGGCGGACGCCCAGACCGTGAAGGTGCGGATCTACGGGCCTCCGGCTCTCAAGGCCAACACCTGGGCGGCGGTCACCGGAACCTGGCACCCCGGCGGGATCCTGGGCACGGAGTCCGCTCCGGTGGCGCTCGACGCCCATGGCGTCGAGCGGATCACCCGCCCGGTGAACGCGTACACGGACGACCTTCCGCTCGCTCCTTCGCGCTGACGGGTCCGTCGGACCCGCCGGGGACGGGGTGTGCCTCTATGTAAAGGTGAACCGGCGCCCGGGCAAGGGCTGTTCGCGAGGCCGGGAGTCAGGCCATCCAGAAGAAGACGGCCGTCATGCGCTTCTCCTCGAGGTCGCTGCCCCAGTAGCCGGTCGCGCTGTGCATGATGTTCGCCTTGTAGAGGAGCAGCCGGTTGTAGCGCTGCGGTACGCGGACGTCCTCGGTGAAGGCGTCGGGAGTGACGTACCGGGTGCCCAGCGCCTCGACCAGGTTGTTGTGCGGGGCCTGCACCATGTTGCCGCCGAGGACCCCGCCCGGCAGGTTCTGGCGGTAGAAGCTCGTGCCGCAGTCCTTGGGGACGTTCGGGCTGAGGTAGAGCACCGCGGCATAGCGGCACAGGGCCCGCGAGTCGGTGTGCGGGCGGGGTTCGCCCTCGTCCTTGCCGACGACCTGGACGCAGTTGTGGTTGAGGGTGCCGCCGCCGGGAGCGGTCTGCTGCCACAGCTTCTGCGCACCGGTCTCCTTGCGCACCAGCTTCTCGATCCGGTCGAGTTCGTCCGGTTCGAGCCCCGGCATGGTGCGCAGCCCCGGCCAGCTCTCCTGCGTGTACGGGAAGCCCTTGGCCCAGTCGTCCTCGTCCTTGGCCAGACAACGGGACCGGACCTCGTCCACGTTCGGCAGGACGGCGTCCAGGACCCAGTAGTCCCGTCCCCTGGTCGGCTTGCGGTACGGGAGCACGGGCAGGCGTGGGGGCTGTGGGGGCATGCCGGTGAACATACAGTCGGCCGCCACCACTGTTCTCTTTTCGATCGGTCAACGTTTCGTCAACGCAATCGCCTGCTGAGGCAGGGAAGTTGAGCGGTTGACGGCCCAAGTGCGCCGTGCCTGCCCGGCAATCAGGGTGTCGGCGTCGCAGGACCCGACTGTGTGCCCCCGGGTGTCTCCGCCGAGCTGCTGTCGGGCGAGAACACCGCCATGCCCACGAACATCGCGATCAGGAACAGCGCCGCCGCTGCGATCAGCCCCACCGCGCGCGGCCGGCGGGTGACGCGCACCCACAGCGACCGCAGGTCCCCAAGGCTCCCGCCCTGCGCCCGTTCACGGCGGGCCGCGGACGGCGGACGCTCGCGGCGGCTTCCCGCCGCGGGACGGTCCCGGTGGCTTCCCTGCACCGGTCTTTCACGGTGACTTCCGGTCGCGGGTCGCTCGCGGTGTGCGGCAGCCGACGGCCGCTGCCGGTTGGCCGCCCGATGGCCCGGGACACTGGGTGCGGACGGGAGTTTGTACGTCGTCGACGGGCCCGTCCCCGCGCGGGGGAGCGCCGGCGGTTCCATCGTCCTCGCCGGGGCATGACCGGGTTCCGGGGCTGCGGCCGGAAGCGGTTCGGGGTGGCCCCGCCAGGCGCCCGAGGCGAACCAGTCGGCGGTCTGCTGTGCGGTGGGCCGGTCCTCCGGCCGCTTGGCGAGCAGGCCGAGGAGGTAGTTCTCGAAGGCGGGCGGCAGACCGATACCCAGCTCGCGCGGCGGCACCGGGGCGGTGTCGAGGTGGTGGTGGAGGATCGCGATCGGGGAGTCGGCGCGGAACGGCGGCTGGTCGGCGAGGAGTTGATAGAGCACGCAGCCGAGCGAGTACACGTCGCTGGCCGGTCCGGCGGGCTTGCCCAGGGCGCGCTCGGGCGCGATGTACAGGCTCGTACCAACGATCTGCCCGGTCGCCGTGAGCGCGGCCGAGGGGTCGTCCATGAAGCGGGCGATACCGAAGTCGCCGATCTTGAGGGCGCCGCTCGCGTCGAGGAGCAGGTTGCCCGGTTTGATGTCCCGGTGCACGATGCCCTGTTCGTGCGCCACCGCGAGCCCGGCCGCGGCCTGTGCCGCGATGTCCGCGACCCGCTCGGCCGGAAGCGGCCCCTCGTCGGACAGCACCCGGGCGAGGCTGTCGCCCTCCACCAGTTCCATCACCAGGAAGAGCCGGCCCTCGTGCTCGCCGAAATCGAGGACGCCGACCACATGGGGGTGGTGCAGCCGCCCCGCGGTCTGGGCCTCCAGGCGGAAACGGGAGTCGGCGGTGGGATCGGCGTTCTGCGCGAGCAGGACCTTGACGGCGACGGGCAGGCCGAGCATCTGGTCGTGCGCGCGCCACACCTCTCCCATCGCGCCACGTCCGATGGTGGTGTCCAGCTGGTACCGGCCCGCGATCAGCACCTGTTGTTTCATCCTCATGCCGTGAGACGAAAAGCGGTGCGACGGCTCGACCGCCGCCGGCCGTGACTTCGCCAGGGCGAATGACGGTGGGGTGCCGCAGCGGGGCCCACCTTACTGGCACGGACATCCGAATCGATCACGAACTCCCCCCTGCGGTGGGTGAGGCGTGATGATCCGGCCGCACAATCCTCGCGTGTCCGACACTCCTGTCCCGATGTTCTCCGCCACCTGGCCCGGTTGGCCGGTCGGCGGGCGAGGGGTCCTGCTCGGTGTGGCCCGTCACCTCACCGATCCAGGTGATGACGTCCGCGGCGTCCCCGTCGGCTCCATGGCCGGCGTCCCAGTCGCGCTCGATGTCGACGTCGTCGCAGAGGCTCTCCGGGCGTGCGGCGAGGTTGGACGCGACCGTCAGCGAGGTAGCCGCGCAGAGTCAGGCGCTCAGGCGCGGCGTCGCGCACCGGGCCGGGGGTCGGCCGAGCGCGTTGCTGATGCACCGCGTCGCCAGAGCCGTACGGCGCGCGGTGAATGCGTTCATGGACACGCTCGGGCGGCTCCGCGCACTCGGGAGACGCGCGCGCGTGCCGATCATCCGCGATCGTGATCGGCGGCCGGCGAACGAGGAGAAGCCCGGCCCCTTGGTCACGACGAACCGGTGTGGGGGCCGCGTGGGGGTGTCGTACGACCGGGGGCGGCCGCCGGGCAAGATGTGGCGGCCCATGCCCACCGCGGTGCCGGCGCGGTGGGCTACACCATGACTCGGGTGGTGATCAGCCGAGGCACAGCACGAGCAGGCAGAGGTGCGACGGCGATGTCGCCGTAGGCGCGGGCGTCGGCTGCGTCGCTCCCGAGCCCGTCCCGTGGGCGGGCGCCTGGGTGGTGGGCGTGCTCTGCGGCGCGGGGGTGTGGTCGGGGAGCGTGACCGTGGAACCCGAGGACTGGGACTGGGTGGTGGGCAGGGACGAGGGTGCCATCGTCGGCGTCGCCAGGATCGTACGAGGAACGGCGGCGGCGTCCGGCCGGATCCCCTGCGCCGTGGTGGCGGGCTGGGGAGCCGCGGACCGATGAGCGGGGAGCCCGGCGGCGGGCGACGAGTGTGCGGGGGAGGTGGGCGCGGACCGGCGGGGCTCCACCTGGGTGGACGGCAGTTGCGCGCCGTCCGTCGCCTGTCCGTCCGTCCCACCCATGCTCGTGACGTCCGGTGCCGGGGCGGCCTGGGCCCGGTCACCGGAGTAGCGGTCCATCGAGGCGAGGGTCAGACCGCCCCCGACGAGCGCCACGGCGGTCGCGACCACGGCGCGGCGCTGGTTCTTCTTCCAGCGGGCCCGCTGGCGACGGCGCGCCGCCCGTCCCTGCGGCGCGCCCGTGTAACCGCCGTCCGCGGCGTCGTCCGGGGCGGCCTCGGACGCGTCCTCCTCATGAGAGTGCTCCCCATACCCCGTCTCCAGGGCAGAGAGATCCCAGTTCACGGCCGGGGCCGCAGGCGCGGTGGTGGCTCGGGCGGGAACGGGGCGGTCGTAGCGGGTGACGGGCGCGATGTCCGGTGCGTAGGCACCGCATCCGGGACACACCAGGGCGCCATTGAGATGCCGACGACACGAGGAGCAGTAGTCCATCTGCGGTCTTCCTGGGTGCTGGGGTGATATGCCGTCGCCGCGGGGGCGGCGGCTGATCCCGTTCGCACATGGGACCGAGCGGCCGCAACGCTAACGGGCCCATCGAAAGACCGTGTGCAGTCCGTGTGACACTCCTGGGCGGATTCTCCGAGGGCCTTGCGCGAGTACGTACAGAAGGGCGCCGACCGACCCCGGACGCGCGTCCGCGGTCCTCGCCCGGGGATGCGATCCGCCTCTGGGCACGGCAGGGCGAGCCGCCCCCGGTCAGGCGTTCAGCAGCCGGTCCCGGTCGGGGTGAACTTCATGCGGGTGTTCTCGTCCGTACCGAGTGCCTTGCTGTAGGTCGCTCCGGTGACCTGGTACCAAACGTCGTCCTTGCTGGTGTCGCCGTTGACGTCGTCCAGACTGACGCACCACCGTTCCGCCCGGACCACCCGCGTGTACGTCTCGGTGCCGCTTCCGACCCTCTTGCAGTCCTGGTACCGCTCGGTGGTGTACCAGGTACGGGTCGTCTTCCTCTTGCCCGTGCCCGTTCTCGCCGAGTGTCTGATCCGCCGGGTGGCGGACGAGCACTTTTTCACCAGGCGGGGCCGGGTGGCCCTGACCGTCTTCGCGGAGAGGTGGCGGACGCTGTGCCGGAGCCCGAAGACGTCCGTGTCCGGTTCGGCGACCCGCGTGGCCTTCGTGTCGATCCGGCTGGGCTGCCCAACGTTCCCTGTGGCGTCGGTCCCGGCGCCACAGGCACCGAGCCCGAATATGAGGAACGCCATCACCCCGGCGACCATCAGTCGCTGCTTGCCGAACATGTCTCCCCCTGTGGTCACCGGATGAGCCCCGCACGGCCGTCACCGTCCGTTCCGCGGCGGCGGTCAGCGTAATGAATCACTGGCCGGACTCCGTCGGTCCCGCGGCACGGAGGACTCCGCGCTCCCACGTGGCCCCAACTGATGCGCCACCTCCACAAGCCTCCTTCGTGAGCCGTGGCGGCCTGCCACATAAGGCGCAACGCTCGCCAAGGCGGTCGCGGCCGTCACAGGAATCCGAAGAGTTCACCGAACTCGCCTACAACTCCGGCCCTTTTCTGAACGTCTCCTGATCGCGACACCTGGCCCTCCGGATCCGCCCCGACCGTTGGAGACACCTTGCGCAAGCGCACGTGCCTGATGACCGCCGCCCTCCTTGCCTCCGGCCTCACCCCACTGGCGGTGGCGGCGCCGGCGACCGCGACCACCGCCAAGTTCGCGGACGACTTCAACGGCGACGGCCATCGCGACCTCGTCCTGGGTGACAGCACCGCCACCGTGGGTGGCAAGAAGCAGGCGGGCGCCGTCGTGGTCGTATGGGGCACGGCTCATGGCCCCGACCCTGCCAAGCGGTCGGTGATCACGCAGAACACGCCGTACATCGCGGGCACGGCCGAGACGGACGACTTCTTCGGAACGAAGGTCACGGCGGCGGACATGAACAAGGACGGCTACGGCGACGTCGTCGTCACCGCCCCTGGTGAGGACGACGGCGCCTACCACGGCACGTTCACCATCCTGTGGGGCTCCAAGGCCGGACTGACCAACGGGACTTCGTTCAAGAGCCCGGACTGCAAGGACTGCGGCTTCGCCAAGGACATCGCCGTCGGCGACTTCACGGCCGACGGCAACCAGGACGTCGTCGCGATCACCGACGACTACGTCTACGTCGTGCGCGGCCCGTTCACCAAGGCCGGATCGCGCGGCACCGCAACCAACCTCGACCCGATGCACGGCGAGGACATCAAGCCGGAACTCGTGGTCTCCGGCAAGGTCACCAAGGACGGCACCGCCGACTTCGCGGTACTTGGCTGGGACTCGGACACCTGGACCAACCGCGTCTGGTTCTACCGCGGCCGGTCAGGCGGCCCGGCCACGCCGCCGCGGAAGATCGGCCTGGCCCGCTCGGGTGACATCACCCACGTGAGTGCCGCGGTCGCCGACTTCAACAAGGACGGCTACGGCGACCTCGCGATCGGTATCCCCCGCTCGGGCAAGGGCGGCGCCGTCCAGGTCCTCAAGGGCACCTCCGTGGGTCCCAGCACCACGGCCATCTCGATCAGCCAGGCCGCCACCGGTGTTCCCGGCACGCCCGAGTCGACCGACTACTTCGGCTACGACGTGTCGGCCGGGGACACGAACAACGACGGCTACGCGGACCTGGCGGTGGGCATCCCGGGCCAGGTGATCGGCGGCAACCTCTTCCGCGCCGGCGCGGTCACCGTCCTGCGCGGCGGAACGGGCGGCCTCACCGGCAAGAACGCCCGCCAGTACGACGTCGGTACCCCCGGAGTCGAGGGCGACCCCGCCGAAGCGAACGACTCCTGGCTCGGCTCCTCGGTCCTGCTGCGCGACTTCACCCACGACGGCCGCGCCGAACTGGTCGCCACGGCCAACGAGAAGGGCCGCCTCCACTACCTCCCGGGCACGCCGTCCGGCCCTACGGGCTCCGGCTCGACCCTGCTCACGGTCAAGTCCCTGGGCCTGGGGGACCGCCCGTACTTCGACGCGGTCCTGGCGGACTGATCACACACCCTCACCCGACTCTCCGGAGACACGGAGTGAAGCAGCCTCTGCGGTGCACCACCGCGCTCGCCGCCCTGCTGGTCGCGGCCCCCGCCATGGTGCCCCGGTCGACTTCCGCCTCGGGCCTGCAGGATGCCTTCGACGGCGACGGGCTCGTGGACGTGGCCATCGCACCCGCCGCCACGAGGAACGGGACATCATGGTCCGGGCGGGTGGCCGTGGGCTGCGACTCGAAGGCGTATCAGAGGCGAGTGTGGCGCAGGTCACGGGAAGTCGGTGTGAGGTGCCGGACAGCTCATTGAGGTGAGCACTCATATGCGTACCCGGGTACGGGCCGGGGATTCGAGCGCGTTCGCCGAGCTCTTCGACAGCTACGCCCGCGCGGTCTACAACCATGCCTTCCGGCTGACCGCCGACTGGTCGGCGGCCGAGGATGTGATGGCCGCGACCTTCATGGAGGCATGGCGGCTTCGCGACAAGGTCGAACCCGAGGGCGGCTCCCTGCGGCCCTGGCTGCTGGGCATCGCCACCAACACGGCCCGCAACCAGTACCGGAGCAACCGCCGGTACCGGGCGGCGGCGGCCGCCGCCGCGGCGGCCGAGCCGGTGGTGCCCGACCACGCGGACGAGGTGGCCGACCGGGTCGACGACCGTCGGCGCCTCGTGACGGCCCTCACCGCGCTCGCCGCACTGCGCAGACCGGAGCGCGAGGTCATCACGCTCTGCCTGGGAGAGGGCCTGGACTACGAGGCCGCGGCGGAAGCCCTCGGGATTCCGGTCGGCACGGTCGCCTCCAGGCTTTCCCGTGCCCGCAAGAAACTGCGTGCCCTGGCCGAGGCCGAATCGCCGCGCCCCCCTGCCGAGACGGTCCGCCCGACAGCCGCCGGCCTGTCCCGCTCCGTGACCGAGACGGCGCGCAAAAAAGTGCGCACGAAATGGGAAGGCGGCCACGTCGCTCGACAGACAAGAGGCGATCACACAAACGCGATCCGGCCCGTGCAGGAAGGAAACCGATGAACGCGAACACGTCCCGGCAGAACCCCGCCGAGCGGGATGAGAGCGCAGAGCTCCTCTCCTGGACGGCGCGTGACCTGCCGGCGGGCCGCCACCAGTTCCACAGGGAGCGTCTGATGGCCCAGATCCACGACATGCAGCAGGAAGAGCGCACGGCGACGGCGGCGCCCGCGAAGACACGGCGTTCTTGGCTTCCGCGCCCGGCGATCGCGCTGCCCGCGATGGCGGCCGCTCTGGCGGCCACGGTCGTCGCCGGGGTCGCGATGTCCGGCGGTGGCGGGGGCAGGGACGGCGGCGTGGCCACCGGACCCGCCCTGACCACGCAGATCGGCGCCGCGACCACCAAGGGCGTGCCCCAGTTGCTCGACCAGATCTCGCTGGCGGCGGCCGACGTGTCGCACCCGGCCGTCAAGCCCGGCCAATACATCTACATCGAGTCCAAGGCAGCCGACACCTTCGTACGGACGGACGACGACAAGTCCACTCTGGCCAGCCATGCGCTGCACCGCCGCCAGGTGTGGAAGTCCCCGGACGGCACCAAGGGCTGGCTGATCGACCCCGCGGTCAACGACAGTTCCGAGGGCGAGACCCTGAGCCTTCCCGACGAGCAGGGCAACACCCCGAAGGCGTACCTGAACAACCCGTCGTACGACTACCTGGCAAAGCTCACCACCGACCCCGACGCACTGCTGGCCAAGATCTACAAGGAGACCGAGGGCCACGGCAACTCCCCCGACCAGGAGGCGTTCACCACCATCGGCGACCTGCTCAGCGAGAGCTACCCGCCGGCGACACTCTACTCGGCACTGTTCAAGGCCGCCGAGAAGATCCCCGGTGTCGTCGTCGTACAGGACGCGGTGGACGCGGTGGGCCGGCAGGGGGTGGCGGTGGCCCGGCTCGACGAGACCGGCGGTCAGCGCGAGGAATGGATCTTCGACCGGAAGACTCATGTCTTCCTCGGCCAGCGCAGCGTCCAGGTCCGGGAGACCAGCGGCGAGGACGCCCTGATCAAGCCCGGCACGGTGTTGTACACCAGCGCCATCATGAAGCGGGCCATCGTCGACGGCATGAAGCAGAGCCCGTCGCAGGCCGGCTGACGGGCCCGTACACCCCCGTCGCACAAGCCCTGTCCCGCGCGCCCGCGCGGAACAGGGCCCCTGCCGTTCGAGGGGAAGCAGTGCGCCGGACGTCCCGCGAGCGCTCGGGCGGATGGAAGGAACGTTCCATATACTCGAGGTGTGTCGAAAGTGATGGGTATGTCTGAGGCGGGTCGCCGGTCCGAGGCTCGTGAGCGGTTGCTGGGTACGGCGAGCAAGCTTTTCTACGCGGAGGGTATCCGTGCGGTCGGCGTGGACCGGGTCATGGCGGAAGCGGATGTCGCCCGGGGCACCTTCTACCGGCACTTCGCGGGCAAGGACGACCTTGTGCGCGCCTACCTCGAGGCGACGGACCAGCGCATCCGCGGGGAGATGACCTCGGCGCGGCAGGCGATCGGTGATACGTCCGCCTTCCTTGGGGCCGTGGCGCACGGCATCGGACAGGAGATGTGCGGACCGGGTTTCCGTGGATGCCCGTTCATCAACGCGGCCGCGGAGTATCCGGACCCGGACAGCGTGATCCACCAGGCGGTGCTGACGCACCGGGACTGGTTCCACGGCGTCATCCAGGATGCGTTCCGGGAGGTCGGCGCCGCCGACCCCGCGCGCTCGGCGGATGTGATGGTGGCCTTGCGCGACGGTGCGATGGTCGCCGGGTACCTGGGCGATGCGCAGACGGCGAGCGCCACGCTGGCGCATGGGGTAGCCGCACTTCTCGCGGCCGACTGAACCGACGGACGCTCCGCGTCTTCTTGATCCCTCGTGGCCTGCTCGCCCCCTCTTGCGGCTGGTTCCCGCCCCTGCTCGGGGCTCGTTCGATGTTCTCGGGTGTGCTGGGCGCACACGCCTTCCTCTGCTGAGGAAACGCGTTGGCCTCCGCCCGTTCAGGTGGGGCGGAGGCCGACGGTGGGCTGACTAGCGGTGGGTGGCGGCCCGTTCGATGAGCTTCGTGACGGCGCCCGGGTCGATCAGCTGGACGGCGTGCGGCGCGTTGACCTCGACCGTGTGCGAGTGAGCGCGCGCTGCCATGAACTTCTCGGCGGCCGGAGATATGGCGTGGTCGTCGTGGGCGACGAGGTACCAGGAGGGGATGGTCTTCCAGGCCGGGGTGCCGGAGGGCTCGCCGAAGGTCTGCGCGGCGATGGGGCGCTGGGTGGCCGCGAGTTCCGCGGCGGTGGCGCTGTTGAGCCGCCCGCTGAGGAAGATGTCCCGGTACTTGTCGGGCTT
Organism: Streptomyces sp. NPDC001156; assembly: GCF_053598275.1. Lineage (NCBI taxonomy): Bacteria > Bacillati > Actinomycetota > Actinomycetes > Kitasatosporales > Streptomycetaceae > Streptomyces > Streptomyces sp. NPDC001156. Next base: position 35,238 of record NZ_JBSFJX010000013.1, read on the forward strand.
GATGTACAGGTCGATGCCGGTGTGGCCGTCGGGCTGGGTGAAGGGGACGGCGTTGAGCGCGGTGGGGATGGGGGCCTTCGGGTCGTCGCTGAGGTGGCTGCCGGGGAACTTGGCGGTGATGCCCGCGAGCGTTTCGTCCTTGTCGGGGGCGAAGGCGGCGACGTAGACGAGTGCCTTGACGTTGGGGTTGCCGGTGGCGGCGTTGGTGATGACACCGCCGCCGTAGGAGTGACCCACCAGGATGACGGGGCCCTGGATCGTCTTGAGGTAGTCGGCCAGGTAGGTGGAGTCGCCGCTGAGGCTGCGCAGGGGGGTGGCCGGGGCGGTGACCCGGTAGCCGTCCGCCTGGAGGCGCTTGATGACGCCGCTCCAGCTGGCCGAGTCGGACCAGGCGCCGTGTACCAGTACGACGGTGGGCTTGACGGCGTGGGCCTTTTCACCGGGGACAGCCGATGCGTTCGTGGCGAGGCCGGCGGCGAGGGCGAGGCCTGCCGCTCCGACGACGGCGAGACCGACTCGGCGGCGTGTGACGTGGCGGTGCTTGGACATCTGTTTTCTCCTTGTGAGTCGGCGACGAAGTGGATAGAACGTTCTGTCTCGTCGCAACGTAATGCCCCATCGATGGCCGAAGCAACCAGGCGTTCCGTGGCGTGCTTCACAGGCGAGGGCGGTACGTGGCCGCCGGGACGCGCGAATCGACGCGGCGCGGCGGCGGGAGGAAGCGGTGACGTACGGACGGAACGCAGCCCCGAGTGATCACCACGGACAGCGGAAAGGCCCAGGTCTCCTGCCTGGGCCCTTCTTCGTTGAGCGGGCGACGAGAATCGAACTCGCGCTCCCGGCCTGGGAAGCGAATCGGTGCTTGCGCACAGCGAGGTGCCGCCGCCGTCCCCGGCGCTTGTGGCGGAAGCCACAGGACCTCGCCCGGACGCTGTACAGCGCCGACGCCGTCATGGAGCGCGAAGTCGTCGATCGGCACGGCAAGGAACCCGCCGGGACCGGCACTCGACCCCACCACGAGCAGGGCCGGACACACGCAAGCCCCAGGTCGCTGACCTGGGGCTTGTCCGCCGGATCTACCGGGCGCCGATGGTTTCCAGCAGGCGGTGCAGGTCGTGGGCGGCTTCGGCGGTGGCGAGCGCTGAGGCCGTGACCACGGCTGCCGTCGCTGCGGTCAGGATCGGGTGGCGGCCCAGCGGCGGGGCGAGGAGTGCGGCCACGCGGCGGGGGACGGGACCGGCTGTGGCCAGGGGGCCGCGGCGGCCGAGGATGCCGAGGGCGGCGCCCGTGGCGCGGGCGAGGGCCGGGGCGCGATGGGCGGCGAGGGCGGCCTTGCCGACCGTGCGGGCGACACGGGTGCGGTCGCCGGTGGCGGTGGCGGCGTTCTCGTCGGCCCAGCGTTCGATGGTGTAGTTCACGGCGGTGGCAAGCGGGCGCAGGAGCGGGTTGGCGGCGGCGCCCAGTTGGGCGAGGGCCACGAAGGCGTAGTGGTGGGCCCTCAGGTGCGCGCGTTCGTGGGCGAGCAGGATGTCATGCTCGGCCTTGTCGAGCGTGTGCAGCATGCCGGTGGAGACGACGATGCGGCCAGGCAGTCCCGGAAGCGCGTACGCGTCCGGGGCGTCGTCCTCCACGACGACCAGGCCGTCGCGCGCGGGCATGCAGGCGGCCTCCAGCGCGGCGGCGGCCAGGGTGCGGGCGCGGCGCCAGAGCATGCGGGCGGCGGTGATCGCGGCGCCGCCGAGCAGCAGGCCGGCGACCAGGGCGACGGAGAGCCGGGCGGGGTCGTCGTGCTGGGCGGTCTGGGCCGACCAGTGGCCGAGGGCGGCGAGTTGCGGGATGCGGATCAGGCCGGTGACGGCCAGCAGGCCCAAGGAGATGGTGCTCGCCGCGCCCAGGGCCAGGGACGACGCTGCCAGCAGCCATGTGGCCAGGCGCGGTTCGCAGCGCTCGGACAGCGGGCGCGCACCGAGCGGCGCGAGCAGCGAGAGCAGCAGCGGCAGGTAGACGGCAATGCGCATCCGGGCGGTCCCTTCTACTGTTCGGGGCCGAGCAGCTGGCGCAGTAGGTCGGCGTCCGCGTCGGACAGGCCGTCGGCGAAGCGGGCCAGCACGACCTCGCGGTCGGGGCGCTCTTCCAGGACGGTGCGCATGCGGCGGGCGGCGAAGCCGGCTTCGTCGGTGACGGGGGCGTAAGCGTAGGCTCGGCCGCGCGCGGTGCGGGTGAGCAGTTGCTTGGTGTGCATGCGGGTGAGGATCGTCACCACGCTGCTGTACGTCAGCTCGCTGCCGAGGCGCTCGGTGACCTCGCCCGGCGTCAGGGCGACGTCCGCCTGCTGCAGGAGCTCGAGGATCTCGGCCTCGCGTACGCCGTTGGCCCGCTTGGGGCCGCGCCCGTGGGTGTCGGCTGCCATGGAATTTGTCGTTCTCCCGCTCGTCTTCTACAGTCGCGTAGAACTTTTACGGCCGTGTAAAAGCTGTCGTGCTCAGAGTCTGCCATGCGCCCGCGCCCGAAGAACACCGCGCGGAGCGGGAAAGGACCCCGCGGTGCCCCAGGCCGTCAATCCACTGGACGCCACGTCCCTGCTGACCGCGTTCGGCAGCGCGGGCATCTTCCTGGTGCTGTTCGCCGAGACCGGACTGCTGGTCGGCTTCTTCCTGCCCGGCGACTCGCTGCTCTTCACCGCGGGACTGCTGTGCACCGGCACCGGCAGCGTAAGCCTGGCCCTCCCGGGGGTGCTGATCTCGGCCGTGGCCGGGGCACTGCTCGGCGCACAGGTCGGCTATCTGATCGGCCGCCGCGCCGGCCGGTCTCTGCTGGCCCGCACCCGCAACCGGCACTTGGCCGAGGGCGTGGTCCGGGCCGAGGAACTGCTCGCACGCTACGGCCACGGAAAGGCCATCGTGCTCGCCCGGTTCATCCCGGTCGTGCGCACCGTTCTCAACCCGATCGCCGGGATCGCGCAGGTGCCGACCCGCACCTTCACGCTCTGGCAGGCCGCCGGCGGGCTGGTGTGGACGGTCGGACTGGTGCTCGGCGGCTACGGCCTGGGCGCGAGCATCCCGAACGTCGACCACTATCTGCTGCCCCTGGTCGGCCTGATCGTCGCGGTCTCCCTGCTGCCGCTGGCCCTGGAAGTGCTGCGTGCCCGCCGCCGTGGGGCCGCCGGGCCGAACCCGGAGACCCCCGCGTGAAGATCACCTTCTTGATCCACGACATCTACGGGATCGGCGGCACCAACCGCACCACCCTCAACCTGGCCGCCTCGCTCGCCGATCGCCACCAGGTGACGGTCGTCTCCGTCCGCCGCCACCGCACCAGCCCCCGCTTCGCCATCGATCCCCGGGTGGCCGTGGTGCCCCTGGTCGACGTGCGCAAGGACTCGGCCGATCTGGCCGATCCGCGGCTGCACCAGCCGTCGCGGGCCTTCCCCGCAGCCGAGAAGCGGCACCACCAGTACAGCCTCCTCACCGACCGGCGGGCCGAGGAGTACCTGCGTGACTGCGACGCGGACGTGGTCATCGGCACCCGGCCGGGCCTCAACGTCTACCTGGCGCGCTTCGCCTCGACCCGCGCGGTGCGCATCGCCCAGGAACACCTCACCCACGACACCCACAGCAGGAAACTGCGAGCCCAGCTCGCCCGCCACTACCGCGACCTGGACGCCGTGGTCACCACGACCGAGGCGGACGCCGCCGTCTACCGGACCCGGATGCGGCTGCCGGGAGTCAGGGTCCTGGCCGTCCCCAACGGTGTGCCCGACCCCGGCCTCCCACTGTCCGACGGCACGTCCAAGACCATCGCCGCGGCCGGACGCCTGGCCCGCACCAAGCGGTTCGACCTGCTCATCGAAGCCTTCACCGACGTCGCCGCCCGGCATCCGGACTGGACCCTGCGCATCTACGGCGCCGGCACCGAAAAGGAACGGCTGCAGGAACAGATCGACGAACAGGGCCTGGCCGGCCGGGCTGTGCTGATGGGCGTCGTCTCTCCGATCGAGCCCGAGTTCGCCCGCGCGGCGATCGTCGCCTCCGCCTCCGACGCCGAGTCCTTCGGCATGACCATCGTCGAAGCGATGCGCTGCGGCGTGCCGGTGGTCGCCACCGACTGCCCGCTCGGTCCCGCCGAGATCATCCACGACGGCGTCGACGGACGCCTGGTCCCCATGGGCGACCGCCAGGCGCTGGCCACCGCCCTGCTCGACCTCATCGCGGACGAGCCCGGCCGCCGCCGTATGGGCCAGGCGGCCCTGATCGCCGCGCGTCGCTTCGACCCGGATCGCATTGCCGGCGCCTACGAGGAACTGTTCGACGAGCTCGCCGCCGCCCGGCGCACACGCGACCGGCCGCACGGCACGGCCCGGTGGGGCGGCAGTGTCCGCCGCGCCCTGAGCAGACTGCGCACCTGAACCAGGCCCGGCAGGCCCGCCTCGACACCGCCCGGTTGCACCACAGCGTGTGCAGCCCTCACACCCGCCACCGCAGAGATGGATCCCATGAGCGCTATCAGTATCGGCCAGTCCGTAGTCCTCGGAGTCGTCGAGGGGTTGACCGAGTTCCTGCCCGTCTCCTCCACCGGCCATCTGAAGATCACCGAGGGGCTGATGGGCATCCCCGTCGACAACACATCCGTGGTCGGCTTCACCGCCGTCATCCAGGTCGGCGCGATCGCCGCCGTACTCCTGTACTTCTTCAAGGACATCGTGCGGATCGTCTCCGCCTGGGGCCGAGGGCTGGTCGACAAGAACGAGCGCTACCACCACGACTACAAGTTCGCCTGGTGGGTCATCTACGCCACGATCCCGATCGTGGCCGTCGGCCTGGTGGCCAAGCCGCTCATCGAGGGGCCGCTGGCCTCGCTGTGGGTGGTGGCCGCCTCACTGATCGTCGGCTCCGGTGTGATGTGGGCGGCCGACCAGATGGGCCGGCACAAGCGCAGTGAGGACGACACCAGCTTCAAGGACGCGATGCTGGTGGGCAGTTCGCAGATCCTCGCACTGCTCTTCCCCGGCTTCTCCCGCTCCGGCGCCACCATGTCCACCGCGCTCGTCCTGGACCTGGACCGGGTCGCCGCAACCCGCCTCTCCTTCTTCCTCGGCATCCCGGCCCTCACCGGCGCAGGCCTGTACGAACTGAAGGACGCCGTCGGCACCGGGGTCGGCGCCGTACCGCTCGCCGTCGGCACCGCCGTCTCGTTCGTGGTCGCCTACGCCTCCATCGCCTGGCTGCTCAAGTTCGTCGCCAGGCACTCCTTCAACGCCTTCGTGATCTACCGCCTCATCATCGGCGTGGGACTCCTCGGACTGCTGGCCACGGGAGCGCTGACCGCCTGAGGACGCGGTGCAGGATGAGCCGCGAGGGGCTGGTGGACGTAACTGCCCGGGCCGGACGTCGCCGTAGGAAGAGCGCCACCTGACCATACCCCTGGCTCACGCAGGACGTGGCAGGTGGCGCTCTTGCTCAGCACCGGGTGCGTTCCAGCAGGTCACGAGAGAGGCGGCCGGCAGCCGTCTCGATGCGGTCAGCGGCCGAGGGCGTTCTCCAACTGCTCCTTGGTCATCGAGGAGCGGCCGTGGATGTTGCGCTTCTTGGCCTCCTCGTACAACTGGTCCCTGGTGGGTCCTTGCGCGCCGCTGTGGGAGCGCTGCCCACCGCGCTCGGACGCCGACTTCGGGTCACGGGTGGAGGTCCTGCTGGCGGTGTCCGACTCACCGGACCTGGCCCGCTCCTTGTTCACCGTCCGCGCGGCGATCTCCTTGGCCCGCTCCGACGACTCGCCGCGGTCCTCGGCGCTCTTCTTGATGTGCTCGTATTGCCGCTCGCGCTTGGAACTCGATCCGGCCGGCATGGCGCCTTCCCTTTCTTGCGTGCTGAGGTGACGTTCAAGGACTCGCTACGGCAGTGGGTGCTCGGTCCGGGCTCACGGATTCGGGCTGCTGATCCGGCGGCACGCTGCCGCCCTCTCCTCCGCCCCTGTCACCCTTGCCCGGGGCGTGGGGCCGTCCGCCTTTCGCCTGGACCTCCCCCGCCGTGCGCTGGCGGCCGACTGCGGTGTGGCGCCGCCCTTGCCACTGCTCGGGGTGCTGTGGATCGGACATCTGAGGAACCCCGCTCGTCCTCGTATCGGTGTTCGTTCGGACGACGAGTTCCCAGGAGCAGTCGTCCGACGCACACGTCAGGCGTCCATCACCCGTCCGGACGGCCCGGGGCATGCTGCCCGCGATTCGGATGCCCCGCGACACCTGATTCCCCAGGCACGCAATGGCTCCCGCCCCGAGGCTCATGGCGGGTGCGCCGCCGGGACGTCCCCCTGACCACGGCACTCGTCGGCGTCATGCTCCGACGAGACACAGCCGACCGGCGTCCGGACTCCGCGCCGCGCTCCACCCGCGGGCCCATCGGAGTGTGATCCGGGCGACGAGTGGTACCCGAGGCCAGTCCGCGCCGGGGACATAAGGCCCGAAGCCGCCACCGGCCCCACAGACACGGGCGAACACCGCCCGTCAGGCGCTGGAGATGGTCTTCGCGCTGCCCCCTTGGGTCATCCGGTGCCGCGCAGACGCGCAAGGGGTGGCCCGGCGCCGTCGTACGCCGGCAAGGAGGAAGAGATGAGCACGGTCAAGGAATCAGTGGACGTCGAGGTCCCGGTCCGCATGGCGTACAACCAGTGGACCCAGTTCGCGGAGTTCCCGAACTTCATGGAGGGCGTCGAGGAAGTCCGGCAGCTCGACGCCCGGCACAACCACTGGATCACCAGCATCGGCGGGGCGCGGCGCGAGTTCGACACCGAGATCGTCGACCAGCTGCCGGAGGACAGGATCACCTGGCGGACCATCGGCGGCGACACCCGGCAACGGGGATCGGTCCGCTTCCAGCGCCTGGACGACGCACACACCCGGGTGGAACTCACCATGGACGTCGACCCCAGCGGTATCGCCGAGAAGGGCGCGGACATGCTGGGCGTGATCGACCGGCGGGTCAAGGGCGATCTGCACCGCTTCAAGGACTTCATCGAACGTCGCGGTGGCGAGAGCGGAGCCTGGCGCGGCCGCATCCGGCCCGAAGACCCCGGCTCTCTCGCCTGACCGGTCGAGAAGCCACGTGTCCACGGGCACCGGTCGGTGCGCCCTCCGGCCAGTGCCCGCAACCGAGGGCCGTGATCATCCACCCGCATCCCGCAACGACGGGCTAGCCCATGCCGCTGTGGGCCACCGGGCCCTTGGCGTTCCTGGTGGTCCGGACGCAGGACGTCCCGGTCGGCCACGACGTCGCAGGCCCGAGGCGAAGGTGCGGACGCTTGCCGACAGCGAAGGACATCAGCCATGACTTCCGGAACTCCACATCCCGAGCGGCGTGACCAGGACGAGAAGGACAGGCAGCTCGACCGCTTCCGCGCGGCACCCGAGTCCGACGCGCTCACCACCGACCAGGGAGTACGGGTCGACGACACGGACAACGCACTACGCGTCGGTGAGCGCGGTCCGACCCTGCTGGAGGACTTCCACAACAGGGAGAAGCTCACCCACTTCGATCATGAACGCATACCGGAACGCGTGGTGCACGCGCGTGGCGCGGGCGCGTACGGCTACTTCGAGCCGTACAGCTCGCTGGCCGAGTACACCTGTGCGGACTTCCTCCAGGAGCCGGGGCGGCGCACCCCGGTGTTCGTGCGCTTCTCCACTGTGCAGGGGCCGCGGGGCTCGGCGGACACCGTGCGTGACGTGCGCGGCTTCGCGACGAAGTTCTACACCCGCGAGGGCAACTACGACCTGGTGGGCAACAACTTCCCGGTGTTCTTCATCCAGGACGCCATCAAGTTCCCCGACTTCGTGCACGCGGTGAAGATGGAACCGCACAACGAGATGCCCACGGGCGCCTCGGCGCACGACACCTTCTGGGACTTCTGTTCGCTGCAGCCGGAGTCCACCCACATGCTGATGTGGTTGATGTCCGACCGGGCCATTCCGCGCAGTTTCCGGATGATGCAGGGCTTCGGCGTGCACACCTTCCGGTTCGTCGACGCCGCGGGACGCGGGACTTTCGTCAAGTTCCACTGGAAGCCCGTGCTCGGTGTGAACTCCCTTGTGTGGGACGAGGCGCAGATCGCTGCCGGCCGGGATCCCGACTTCAACCGCCGGGATCTGTGGGAGGCCATCGAGTCGGGCAACTACCCGCAGTACGAGCTGGGTGTGCAGTTGGTGGCCGAGGAGGACGAAGACGCCTTCGACTTCGATCTCCTGGACGCGACCAAGATCATCCCGGAGGAGGAGGTTCCCGTGCAGCCCATAGGGCGCATGGTCCTCGACCGCAACCCGCAGAATTTCTTCGCAGAGACCGAGCAGGTCGCCTTCCACACCGCCAACATCGTCCCCGGTATCGACTTCACCAACGACCCTCTGCTCCAAGGCCGCAACTTCTCCTATCTGGACACCCAGTTGATCCGCCTGGGCGGACCCAACTTCGCCCAACTGCCGGTCAACCGGCCCATCGCCGACGTCAACACGAACCACCGTGATGGCTATGGCCAGCAGGTCATACAGCCGGGGAACAGCTACTTCCCGAACTCGCTGAGCGGCGGCTGTCCGGCGCACGCCGGCGCAGGGGTCGACAGCGGGGTGTTCCGTCACTACCAGGAACGGGTGGCGGGCGAGAAGGTCCGGGTGCGCAGCGAGAGTTTCCGCGACCACTACAGCCAGGCCACGTTGTTCTGGAACAGCATGTCGGACTGGGAGAAGGCGCACATTGTCGAAGCGTTCCGCTTCGAACTCGGCAAGGTCGGTTCGGCCGAGGTGCGCGAACGCATGGTGGCCAATCTGGCCAACGTCCATGGCGATCTGTGCGCCGCTGTGGCAGCGGGCCTCGGGCTGCCCGTGCCGCGGACAGCCTCCGCCATTGTCTCCTCCTCGTCGCCGGCACTGAGCCAGGAGAACCTCGGCGGCAGCACCATCAGCACCCGCAAGGTCGCCGTGCTGGTGGCCGACGGCACCGACGTCGAGCACGCCGAAGCGGTGCGCGGCAGGCTGACCGGGGACGGTGCCGTGGTCGAGGTACTCGCGGCCGGCGAGGGCACCGTGCGCGGCGCCGACAGCGCGGCACTCGACGTGGACCGAGCCCTGCCGACGATGGGGTCCGTGCTGTACGACGCCCTTCTGGTGCCCGGCGGCAAGCAAGCCGCGCAGACTCTGCTGGACGACCCGGCCGCGGTGCGTTTCGTGGAGGAGAGCTACCGCCACGGCAAGCCGATCGCCGTTCAGGGTGAAGGCGAGCAGCTGCTCACCGCGGCCAGGCTGCCGGCCGAGGTGCTGAACGGCTCCGGGACGGAGCAGGGCGTGATCAGCGGCAACGGTGCCGATGACATCGCCGACGCCTTCGTGGCCGCGATCGAACAGCACCGCTTCATGCGCCGTCCCGGATTGCTCAATCCGGGGTCCATCGACTGAGTCTGCGCCTCGCGATGTGGCGCACGCCCATCGGTCTCGACAGCAAGAAACCCCGGGGTCCTGACCTGGGGGTTTCACCGTGATTTCCCCTCGTCTGGGCCGCCTGGCGACGGGATCGAGCATGTCTCCCGTAGGGTGCTCGCGCTCACCTCGCGTCGTGGGCTCGGCCTGCACTCCTGAGCGTGGCCAAAAGATCAGTGTGGGGGTTTCGCTGGCATCGTTCTGTGATGGTGAGGTGCGCGTACAGCGGCTTGCCCTGGGCCACGAAGCCGACGCGGGGTCGGGCGACCGCCGGATGCGTCCCGAGCACCTCGACCCTGCCATCGGTCGGTGCCGCCAGCCCGGCCGCGACGGCGAGCAGCGCCTGCACCACCGCGAACGGCTGTTTCCGCAACAGAGTCGACGAAGGTACCGGGGCCTGGCCAACGAGTTCCCCGGACAGGTCAGCGCCCCGCCGAAGAAGCCCCAGGACGACGCCTGCGAGGGCGACGAGAGGGCCTGGCGCGAGCAGCGACGCCGCCAGTCCCCACGGCGCATCCGCGTGGCGCACACCAATGCCGAGTACCAGCAGTGGCACCCACTCCAGCGGTGCACCAGACGACGCGAGACCTACGTCGAAACCCACCTGGCCATCGTCGGACTCGTCTCCGACCGCTCGGCGCGCAGGCCCATAAGCCACCAGCACAGCACCGAACTGGCACCCCTCCGACAGCTCGCCTGCTGATCACCCACCAGCCGATGCGCTGGGCAACCACGCCCTGAGCTCATTTTCCCCCAAGGTCGTAATCGTCAATGGATCGCTGCCGTGGATGGCGCTACGCCCGTGGCCGGGTTGTGGCGCGTCCAATGCTCATGCAGGTGAAACCGGCCTGGGTGAGAATCGTAGGGTCGAGCATGTTGCGCCCGTCGAAAAGCAGCGGCCTTCGCATCAGATCGCGTGTCATCGCCCAGTCAACATCCCGAAGTTGGGGCCACTCAGTCACGATCACGGCGGCGTTGGCATCCGTGACGGTTTCGGCGACCGTCGAGTGTCGCTCCGCCGCTGCCCACGGTGCTGTGCTGGCGGGGCGCGCCACGGGGTCCCAGCAGGTGAGTGTGGCGCCTTCGGCGAGGAGCCGTGAGGCCAGGACGGTGCTCGGGGCCTCGCGCATGTCGTCCGTGCCGGGCTTGAACGTCATCCCGAGGAGGGCGATGCGGCGTTCGTGCAGGGTGCCGAGTTCATTCTTCAGCCGCTGGACGGCACGGCGGGGCTGGAGGTCGTTGACCTCGATGACGGCGTTGAGAAGTTGGAAGGAGTAGCCGGTGTTGCTTGCCATGGCGCGCAGGGCCCGGGAGTCCTTGGGGAAGCATGATCCGCCGTAGCCGAGGCCGGCGTTGAGGAAGTGTCGGCCCAGGCGGTGGTCCATTCCCACGGCATCGGCGACGTGGGTGACGTCGGCACCGGTGGCTTCGCACACGGTGGCGATCTCGTTGATGAAAGTGATCTTGGTGGCGAGCAGTGCGTTGGAGGCGAGCTTGACCATCTCGGCTGATGCGACATCCATCCTCTGGACGGGGCCGTCGACGCCGGCATGAAGTTCCGTGAGCAGCCCCGCGGTGGCGTCGTCAGCAGTCCCGATCACGATCCGGTCAGGGTGCAGGAAGTCGGCAACAGCTTGGCCTTCAGCCGTGAATTCGGGGTTGGAGGCGTAGCCCACATGGGGGAGGCCGGCCTGATCGAGAGCAGCACGAATGCGTGAGCCGGTACCGACCGGGACAGTGGACTTGACCACGACAGCGGTGAGGTGGGCAGCTCCACGCAGGGCATCGATGACTGCCCAGACCCGGGACAGGTCGGCGTCGCCGGAAGCGGTGGGCGGCGTGTCCACACAGATGCAGGCGACTTCCGCGTCCTTCAGGGCTTCCGCGGCTTCGAGCGTGTAGACCAAGCGCTCCTTGTTCTGCGCCAGCATGTCTCCCAGGCCCGGTTCATAGATGGGCACATCCCCGGCTTGCAGCAGTCGGATGCGTTCTGGCTGGATGTCACGGACCGTGACTCTGTGACCCAATTGCGCAAAGCAAGCGGCAGTGACCAAGCCGATGTACCCGGCACCGAAAACGGCAACGCTGCGACTGCTGCCCGCCATGAAGGCGCTCCAATTCGTCAATGGTGGGAGGCGGCGCTGTGTAGGGCAGGCAGGGCGGTCTCAGGATGCTTGCGGTGGGGACACGTGTAGGTAAGAGGCGCCAGCGGCCTTTCTGGCCGTTGGGCTGTATGTGCCATTCCGGAGGAGAGTAACGACCTGCGGCGGTCTAACTGCGGCTTTCCTCGCCCGTCTCTCTCGTGTCGAGATCACGTGCCGACTTCAAACATTCGCGTGATGCGCACACTGATCACAAGTCGTTCACATGTTTCTTACTCCTGGGGTCTTACATGTCCGGGCTCGGACAGCTTGCGCAGACCGCCATCGTCATCGGTGCATCACGTACCCGCTCGGCGGCTGGATGGTCCTGCCGCCGTTGCCGTGGTGGTCGGCGCCTGGTGCCGCGATTCCGTTACCGTCACTCCCGAACTCCGCGCGGTGCACAACCGCCCCACCGGCCCGGCCGAAACGCTCCGCCCCGCCGCTGCGGCATCGTCCACGGCCAGGACGACGACCGACTATTCACCCCGCTCGACCCGAGTACGTACGACCACGACTACGAAGCAGCCGTACTCCGGAACGCGCCCGCCGGTGCGCTGTGGTGGCGCTTCTCGACTACCTGCGCTGCGAAGTCGCCAAGCGCACGGCCTGTCACAATGGTGCTTCCGCGAACACGCGCGTGTGTCCTCCCAAGGTCGCGGAGTACCAGAAGCGAGGCGGCGCCGTCCACTTCCAAGCCGTCATCCGTCGCGACGGCCCCGGCGCGGAGACATCCCGCCCCTGCCCAGGACCACTGCCGAGCTACTCACCGACGCCATCCGCGCTGCCGCAGGGAAGGTCCACGTGGACGGACCGGTCATCGACGGCCGCGCCCAAAGCTTTGCTTTCGGCCGCCAACTCGACGGCCGCTCCATCTGAGCCGCCGACTTCAACGACGGCCAGGAGCCGACCAGCGCTCGGTCGCCGTCTACAGAGCCAAGTACGCGATCAAGGGCAATGAGACCGCGACGGGCGCCCTCTACCGGCCTCTCGCCGACTTGGACTTGGACGAGATCACGGCACCGCGCGTGCGTGAATGACGGATCGAACGGCTGCGGGAGACCGGGATCAAGACGATCACTGCCAAGACGTACCGTCTCCTCAAGGCCATAACGGAGACGGCCTTCGATGACGAGCTGATCCAGCCCAGTCCACTGCCAGACAAAGGACGCCGGTAAGGAGAACGCGGCCGAGTGTCGTATCGCCACCGTCGCCCAGGTCGACGCGCTCACCAGAGCCGTGGGGATGTGGTGGCGCCTCATGGTCTACCTCGGCGCCTACGGCCCGATGCGGCCGGAAGAGCTGGCCGGCGACCTCGACACCCTGCGGGTCCGTGTTCGCCTCGCCGCGCCGGAGCGGATGAAGGGGCGCGTCCAGGGCGACACCAAGAGCGGAGCCGGAATCGGGTTGTGATTCCTCCCGCGTTTCTCCACCGGGCGCTCCGATGGCGCCTGGCGTCGTATGTCGGCCAGGACCCGATGGGCTGCTGTACGTGGGGGAGAACGGGGCTCCCTTCCAGCGCAGCGCCTTCGATCGGAAGTGGCGCAGGGTGCCTGAGATCGTCGGCATGCCTGAGGGCTTCCGCTTCTACGACCTTCGTCACACCGGGCGCACGCTCTCGACTCGTTCGGTGCCACTCTCAAGGACACGATGGTCCGCGCCGGGCAGGCCTCCGAGAAAGCCCCTCTGATCTATCAGCACTCCGAGGAGGAGCGGCAGCGCGACGTCGCGGCCGGGCTGGACGACATGGTCCGCGCCGAGCGTGCGAAGCCCACGAGAACGGGAGTGCCCACTGCAAGGAGGAGTCCACCGGCAGCTAGCCCGGATCTTATGGTGCGGATGTGGTGCGCGCGCCGCCTAGCGGTCTAGACAACAAAGAACCCCCGGGTCTCTGACCTGGGGGTTTGTATTGGAGCGGGTGACGAGAATCGAACTCGCGCTCTCAGCTTGGGAAGCTGATGTTCTACCATTAAACTACACCCGCGTAGGAGGCCGGTTGATCCGGATCCGTAATGCTCGCTCACTGTACCCCATGTCGGACCCCCGGTGCTGATGCCGTGGGTCCGAACGCTTTCCCGGGTGTGGATGCTGCTGCGGGGGACAGGAGTTGGGGCGTACGGTGGGGGTGGCGAAGAGGGGTCGTGGACGGCCGGAGTGCCGCCTGGAAGGCGGTCCTTTTCATCCCGTAATGTGGCTTTCGTCATCCGTCACGCACGTGAGACGAAGGCTCTTGGGGAAGGGACTCAGAGGACTTGATGGAGCGCACCGTCGTCCGTTGTGCCGAGGGGCACGTGTTCAGCACCGCTTCGTTCCCGATGCAGCAGGCCGAGCGCCTCGGGCCCGGCCGGCTCGTCCGGTGCCCTCGCTGCGCCCGGCTGCGCAGTGTGGTGCCGGTGGCCTTGGAGAAGCAGTAGCGGCCTAGCAGTACAGGCGCGCGGGGACGCCACGATTGTGGTGGCTCCGCGCGCCTTGCGTATTCTCAGGACGTGCTTCTCTCAGACAAGGACCTCCGGACCGAGATCGACAAGGGGCGGGTCCGGATCGACCCGTTCGAACCGACCATGGTGCAGCCCTCGAGCATCGACGTGCGGCTCGACCGCTACTTCCGGGTGTTCGAGAACCACAAGTACCCCCACATCGACCCCTCCATCGAGCAGGTCGACCTCACGCGCCTCGTCGAGCCCGAGGGCGACGAGCCGTTCATCCTCCACCCCGGGGAGTTCGTCCTGGCCTCCACGTACGAGGTCATCACGCTGCCCGACGACCTCGCCTCCAGGCTCGAGGGCAAGAGCTCCCTCGGCCGGCTCGGGCTGGTCACCCACTCCACCGCCGGGTTCATCGACCCCGGCTTCTCCGGGCACGTGACGCTCGAGCTGTCCAACCTGGCCACGCTCCCGATCAAGCTCTGGCCGGGTATGAAGATCGGGCAGCTGTGCATGTTCCGGCTCACCTCACCGGCCGAGTTCCCCTACGGCAGCGAGCGGTACGGATCCCGCTACCAGGGGCAGCGCGGGCCCACGGCCTCCCGCTCCTTCGTCAACTTCCACCGGACGCAGGTGTGAGCGGGACATGACCGGGACAAGGGAGAACCTGACCTACGAGGAGTTCGGCCAGGCCGTCCGCGATCTCGCCCAGGCCATCGCCGACGACGGCTACCAGCCCGACATCGTACTCAGCATCGCGCGCGGCGGCGTCTTCGTGGCGGGCGGTCTCGCGTACGCCCTGGACTGCAAGAACATCCACCTTGTGAACGTCGAGTTCTACACGGGTGTGGGCACCACGCTGGAGATGCCAGTGATGCTCGCGCCGGTACCCAACGCGATCGACTTCACCGACAAGAAGGTCCTCATCGCCGACGACGTGGCCGACACGGGCAAGACGCTCAAGCTGGTGCACGACTTCTGCCTGGAGACCGTCGCCGAGGTTCGCTCCGCCGTGATCTACGAGAAGTCCCACTCCCTCGTGAAGTGCGAGTACGTGTGGAAGCGGACCGACGACTGGATCAACTTCCCATGGAGCGTCCTGCCCGTGGTACGCAAGTCCGGGGAGCCCGTCACGCCCTCGAAAGAGGCTCTCTGACCGCGTTACTGGCGTGAGTGATCCAGAGCGCGGCCCGGTTGAGCAACGGGGCCTCGCTCATCCGTGCCCTCCGGGAACCGGTCGATGAGAATCATGGCCACGTCATCCACCAGGGAATCGGCGGTGTGGCAGATCAATCGCCGATGGAGCTCCTCCAGGAACTGCTGCGGAGTCGCTGCGTGCACGGATTCCATGGCCTCGGGCAGCGGGAAGAAGTCGCCGGAGCCGTTGCGGGCTTCGACCACGCCGTCCGTGTAGAGGAGAAGCCGGTCACCTGGCCCGAAGGTGTAGCTCTCCGTGGGAGTCGGAGGGCCGGTCATCAGGTCCTCCAGACCCAGAGGTGGCATGGGCGCGCGAGGTCCGAGGGCGCGGACCGTGCCCTGGTGCAGCATCAGCGGAGCCGGATGGCCGCGGTTGACGAGCTGGACCACGGACCCGTTCGCCACTTGGCCGACGAGGGCGGAGGCGAAGCACTCCATCTGGTATTCCTCGTCGTGGTCGGCGGCTGCGCGTTCTCTCCGCATGGCGGCCGCGCAGTGATTGACGACCTCGGCCAGATCGCGCTCGTAGTGGACGGTCTCTCTGAACGCGCCCAGCACGGCTGCGGCCGCGCGTACAGCCGGTAGGCCCTTGCCCCTGACATCGCCCACGATCATCCGGACCCCGAACCGGGTCTGGACGGCTTCGTACAGATCACCGCCGATCTGGGCCCCGGACTCGGCCGCCAGGTAGATGCTGGCGGCACGGAGCGGACCCAGGCGGGGGCTCACGGGCCGCAGCAGGACGTCCTGAGCCGCCTTGGAGACACGGCGGATCCGGTCGAGTTCCTGTTGCCTGCGGGTCCGCATGACGTTGCTGATCGTGACGCAGGCGACGGAAACCACGACGAGGCCGAGAAGGTTCCCGTAGACCTGCTCGTCGCCCCATGAATGATGGAGGGTGGCGGAGATACTGCTGACGGCCAGGGCGCCGACCGCTGCCGACAAGGTGCCCAGCGGGCCCACGGTGAGTGCGGCGACCGCCGGCATCCCCGTGAGGAGCGGCCCCGTGTAAATGGTGTGCAGGGGCGAGAGTTCGATGCCCAGCCCGATGAGCAGGACCGCGAAGGGCAGGCATTGCCCCAGCCTGAGGAGGCCTCGGTCGTGATCGCCCCCTCCTGACCGGTCAGAAGTGCGGAAGATCCACCGCATACCAACAGCGTCCCTCGTTGCCCCGCGATGTTCCACCGTGCCGCGAGCGATCCGCTCAGCCACTCTCGATCGGGCGCGGCCGGGGCCCTGAATCCGCCTCGGATGTCACTGAGAGTGCCGAACCGGCCGGGTTGCGTGTCCCGAGTCCCGCAGGCCTCACCCCGGGCACGCGAAGGCCCCCGGCGGCACGTCCGCCGGGGGCCTTCCGCGTACGACCGGGGACTAGAACGTGCCCAGCTTCACGATCGACAGGATCGCGATCAGCTGTATCGCCGACGCGCCGAGTGCCTTCGGCCACGGCAGGTCGTGGGACTTGGAGACCATCTGGGTCAGCAGCGCGCCCGCCGCGACCCAGGTCACCCAGCCCAGGAGCTGGACGAAGGGTGCGTCACCGCCCAGGAACATGGCGACGACCAGGCGCGGTGCGTCCGTGATGGACATGATCAGCATGGAGAGGCCGACCGTGGGCTGCCAGGCGCCGTCGCCGCCGAGCTGGCGGGCCAGGGTGTGGGTGACCACGCCGAGCACGAAGGAGCTGATCACCATCGCCACGGCCGTCGTCAGGACGATCGGGATCGCGCTCGAGAGCGTGGCGTGGATCGCGTCCTGGCGGGCGCCGTCGAAGCCGAAGACCGCGAGCAGGCCGTAGAGGAAGGTCACGATGAGGGCCGGGGCCCACATCGTGTAGTCCCGCATCTGCAGAAACGTCCGGGTCGGGGATATGACGATGCCCCGCAGCAGGTCCTTCCAATGCAGTCGCGGACCGATGGGCGGCGCGGCGGCCTGGCCGGCACGGTAGGTCTCGCCGGCGTTGTAGGGGTCCTCGCCGACGGAGAACGCCTGGGTGTGGCCCGGATTGTTGGCCGCGTACGGATCCGGCCGGCCTGGATAGCCGTGGCCGTCGTCGCCGAAGTACTCCGGCTCACCCTGGCCCTGGGGCGCCCTCCACAGCGGTTGCCCGCGATGGGGCTGCGCGCCGCCGTACTGCTGCTGCGGCGGGGAGGGGTAGCCGTACGACGGGCCCTGCGGCGCCTGCTGCCCGTACGGGGGTTGCTGCGGTCGCGCTTGAGGTGCGCGGCCCGCCCGGTCGCGTCCGATCCTGAATCCAGCCACGTCTTCGAACGTACCTGCTCCCGAAGAGTGGCGTGGGGGCCCGGGGCGACGGGACAGGCATTGCTGCCGAGCTGTGACATCCCCTAGGGGTCCGCCGGGCGCGTCATCAGGGACATATCAGCTGCCCACTGGGGGGCTCCGTGTCCGCACTTCTACGCACCTGGCGGCCCGCTTGAGCTGCGCACTCTGCCGGAGTCCCGGCGCGGCCGAACGAGTGCCACCGCTCCGCCGTCTGTGGCGTGCCCGAGCGCGTCTGTTTTCGCCGCAAACGATTACTGCCTATGGATTTTCATGCCTGATGCCACTCGATGGTGGCGCTGTTCGGTGGTCCGCGGTTCCCGAACGGCTCGCATCGGTCCAAGGCGCATAGAGGCAGGGATGACGGACGCTACAGCGGTGAGGTGCAACCGAACGTGGAACAGCCCACGCACGCCACGAGACGCCCTTCGTGCGGCCGAGCGCCGATCGCCCGATACCGAAGCACCGGCGCGAGTGGGAGCTGAGGGCCGGGCATGCCGCCGATCACCGACACACTCCTGAGCAGTGCCGCCCCGGCAGTCCCGGAGAGCCCGGCGCGGCGGAAACGCCGACGTGTCCGGCTCCTGCTGTGGGTGCTCATGGGCCTTCTCCTCACAGGACTGGTGTGGATCGTCGTCACCGGCCTGATGGCCCGGGCCGAACTCGTCGGGAGCCGCAACGACTTGAGGACCTTGCGCAGTTCGGTGACGGGGACCGGTAGGCCCGCCTCGACGGCCGAACGAGGGGCGACCCGCAGCGAACTCGCTCTGCGGACGGCCCGTTCCGCCGCGGCGCACGCCGAACGCGCGCACTGGCTCACCACCGGCCCCGCGTGGTACGTGGCGGCCCGACTTCCCTTCGCCGGAGACTCCTTCGAGACCGTGCGCGGGACGGCCGAAGTGGTCGATCGGCTGGCCGGAAAGGCGTTGCCCGCCGTGGTACGCACCGTGGGCCGCCTCACCGCGAACGCGGGGGGCAAACACCTCAACCTCGCCGAACTGCGCAGGGCCGCACCGGATCTCGAGCATGCGGCGCACGAGGCGGCCCTGGCCCGGACGGAGGCGGACAGCCTGCCGCGACGCACCTGGTTGCCTCCGGTCGACCGGGTTCGCGGCCAACTCCTCGCCACCCTGGACCGGGTGGCCCCCGCGATGGAGAACGCCGCCGTCGGCGCCCGTCTGCTGCCGCCGATGCTGGGAGAGGGCGGCCTGCGCCGCTACCTCCTGGTGTTCCAAAACCCCGCCGAGGCACGCGGTACGGGCGGGATGCCGGGTGCCTACGCCGTGCTGACGGCCGACAAGGGCTCTCTGGCGCTACCGGAGTTCGGACGGGACACCGATATGGCGGGCACCCGGCCCAAGATCGACCTCGGTGCCGAGTTCGCGGCCATGTACGCGCAGTACGACTCGGTGATGACCTGGCCGAATTCCAACATGAGCCCGCACTTTCCCTACGCCGCGCGCATCTGGTCCGCTGCGTGGCACGCCAAGAGCGGGGAGCGCATGGACGGCGTGCTCTCACTGGATCCGGGTGCGCTGGCCGGACTGCTGGCCGCGGTCGGACCGGCGCGGATGGCCGACGGCACACTGGTCACCGCGGCCAATGTGGTGGACCTCACCGAGCGCACCAACTACGTGATGTATCGGGACCCGGTCAAACGCAAGGCCTTTCTGCTGAACGTGGCCCGTGCCGCTGCCGGGCGGCTGCTGACCGCCGCAGGGGACTCCCAGCGGCGCCCCGCCCTGCTCCGGGGCCTGTACGAGGTGCTGGGCAGCGGGCAGATGACCGCGTGGAGCGCTCATGCGAACGAGCAGCGGGAGCTGGCGGCGCGCCCGGTCGGCGCCTCCGTCCCGGAGGGACCCGGGCCCTATGCCGGGCTGGTCGTCAACAACGCCGCCGGCACGAAGCTGGACTACTACCTCGACCGCGCCCTGGAGTGGTCCCCCGGTCGCTGCACCCGCGACGGACGCGAGGTCACCGTCAAGGCGGTCCTCACGAACCGTGCCCCGGCCGGGGGCCTTCCCTCCTATGTCACCGACCGGTTGGACAAGCCCGCCTATGTGGCCCGCCCGGGCGACAACCGCCTGCTCGTCTCGTACTTCGCGACCGCCGGGGCGCGACTGGTCGAGGCGAGCGTCGGCGGGAAACGACACTTCGCGTCGCCGGGCACCGAGCGGGGGCACCCGGTGTTCACGTTCGACGTCGAAGTGCCCCGGGGCCAGAGTCGCACGCTGACGCTGCACTTGCTGGAACCGCCGTCCGATCACGTCCCCACAGTGCTTCGGCAACGACTGACCCGCCCGATGCAGGTCACGGTGCGTCCCGGGCCCCGATGCGCGGGACACGGAGCGTAGCCCTCACCGTTCGTCGACGTGCGGCACGGCGAGGAGCGGTTCCGGCGCCGCCGGGGCCGTCACCCGATGGCACCACCCCCTTGCGGCTTGCCAGGTATGTGCCGATTGCACCGGTATGGTGCTATCGGGGTTGCATTCGGTAGTTCGTTCACTTCTTACACCCAATGAGGGAGGGCCGATGTGCGGCGTAGCGGGGATGGTGTCGACGGCGTCACCCGATCCGGCGGCCGTGAGGACGATGTGCGATGTCCTCGCCCATCGCGGCCCGGACGGTGAGGGGTTCCACACCGATGACCATGTCGCCCTGGGCATGCGGCGACTGGCCGTCATCGACGTCAGCGGAGGCGACCAGCCCGTCTTCAACGAAGACCGCAGTGTGATCGCGGTCTTCAACGGAGAGATCTACAACTTCCCGGAACTGCGCAGGGACCTGCTGAGCCGCGGGCACAGATTCCGCACGAACGGCGACAGCGAATGCCTCGTCCATCTCTACGAAGAACACGGAGAGGACCTCGTCCATCACCTTCGCGGCATGTTCGCCTTCGCTGTGTGGGACGCAGGCAAAGGACGGCTGCTGCTCGCTCGCGACCGGGTCGGCAAGAAGCCGTTGTACTACCGGGATGCCGGTGGCTCGCTGGCCTTCGCCTCCGAACTCAAGGCGCTGAGCGCGATCGCCCCCGGCCGCGGCGAGGTCGACCCGGTGGCCCTGCACCACTACTTGACCTACCAGTACGTGCCCGCACCTTGGTCGATCCTCCGCGACGTCCGCAAACTGCCGCCTGGTTGTCTGCTCACCTGGCAGGGCGGGCGAGTTCAGGTGCGGCGCTACTGGGAGCTCGACTTCACCCCGGGCGCCGTCACCAGCGAACAGGAGGCGGCCGAACGGGCCCGGGAGCTCCTCCTCGAGGCCACGGGCATCCGCATGCTGTCGGAGCGGCCCCTGGGCGCCTTTCTGTCCGGTGGCATCGACTCCTCCGCCGTCGTCGCGGCCATGGCGAGGCTGTCCCCGAAGCCCGTGAAGACCTTCTCCATCGGTTTCGAGGACGCCCAGTTCGACGAGCGGGCGCACGCTCGGGCGGTGGCGCGGCAGTACGGGACCGATCACCATGAATTCGTCGTGGACGCCTCTGCGTTGGAGATCCTGCCCACCCTCGCGTGGTACTTCGACGAGCCGTTCGCCGACTCGTCCGCGATTCCCTCGTTCTACGTGGCCCAGTTGAGCCGCCGGCATGTGACTGTCGCCCTGAACGGGGACGGTGGCGACGAGTCGTTCGGCGGATACGCCCGCTATGCCCAAATGGCCCGCATGGAGAAGTTCCGGGTCCACACCTCCCTGCGCCCGGCCGTCAAGCACATGGGCCGGTCCCTCCTCGCCGTCGCTCCGGCCTGCTCGAAGCGGCGCAGGGCCGGCCGCGCCCTCACCGTGCTGGGCGAGACGCCGCAGCGGCGCTATGCCCGGATGATGTCGTACTTCATGCCGGAGCAGAAGCAGGACCTCTACGCGGAGCGGCTGCTCGAGGCAACGGCCGGAATCGACAGCTACGAACTTCTGGATCAGGCCTTTCGCGGGTCACGCGCGGTCAGCCGGATGAACCAGCTGATGGATGTGGACGTGAACAGCTACCTGCCCGGAGACCTCCTGGTCAAGGTGGACATCAGCACGATGGCCAACTCGCTGGAGGCCCGGTCGCCCTTCCTTGACCATCGCCTGATGGAGTGGGCGGCAGGGCTGCCCGCGGAGCTGAAGGTCCGCGGCGGCACCACCAAGTACCTGCTCAAGAAGGCGTTGCGGGACTGGCTCCCGCAC
This sequence comes from Streptomyces sp. NPDC001156, assembly GCF_053598275.1. Lineage (NCBI taxonomy): Bacteria > Bacillati > Actinomycetota > Actinomycetes > Kitasatosporales > Streptomycetaceae > Streptomyces > Streptomyces sp. NPDC001156. Next base: position 56,897 of record NZ_JBSFJX010000013.1, read on the forward strand.
GAGGTGCTCTACCGGCCGAAGCAGGGTTTCGGGGTGCCGATGGGCCACTGGCTGCGCACGGATCTGAAGGACGTGGCATGGGACGTGCTCACCGACCGGACGGCCGTGGACCGGGGACTGTTCCGGCCGGAAACGGTGAGAACCCTGCTCAAGGAACACCAGGCCGGAGAGGACCACGCGCGCCAGATCTGGGCGCTGATGCAGTTCGAACTCTGGCACCGCAGATTTGTCGACCAGCCGCCGTCCGGGTCGCCGGCGGTCGCCGGTCAGCCGCTGCGGCAGACCGGCTGACCGGCCCCCATGCTCCTGCACCCTGTGCGATGTCCGCAGTCCTGTGTCGGAGGCCCTGGGCGGCCGGGCTGCTCTTCGCTGACGCTCTGACGGAGCTCGAGATCTCCACTTCCTTCCGGATCGCCCCCGGCTGTCTGCCGACCCGTTCCGCGGGCCCCAAGGCAGATCCCTCACCCCTTCCCTCCGCAGCGTAAGGAAAGCCGAATGATCGACTGCGAGACCGAGATCAGTCAGGGCCGGCGCTTCGCCTTCGGCCGGAATTGGCTCCGATTTGAACAATTGATCGACGAAGAACGTGTCACCCTCGCCAGAAGATCGCTGGAGTCGGCCCTCGGCACCAAGGACCTGACGGGCCGCAACTTCCTGGACGTCGGCTGTGGGAGCGGACTGTTCTCCCTGGCAGCCCTGCGCATGGGAGCGCGAGTGCGTTCGTTCGACTACGACCCGGACTCGGTGAGCGCGGCCGAGAAGGTGCGCCTGGAGTTCGCCCCGGACGGGGACTGGAGCGTCTGCCGCGGCTCGATCCTCGACGCGTCATTCGTGAAGGAGCTGGGTCAGGCCGACATCGTCTACTCCTGGGGCGTGCTTCACCACACCGGGTCGCTCTGGCGTGCGTTGGAGGCCGCCTGCGGCCTGGTCGCCCCCGGCGGGACGCTGTACGTGTCGATCTACAACGACCAGGGAGTGGAGAGCCGCGTCTGGACGTCGGTGAAGCGGCGCTACAACATGTCCGGTGGCTTCGGGCGCCGTCTGCTGCTGACCGGCAGCCGGCTCTATCTCGACCGGCACTACCCGCTGCGGGCCATGCTGGGAGTGGCCAAGCACCTCCGGGGCACCTCGAGCGGGCCCATCCCCCGGCCCCGGGGCATGTCCCGGAAGCACGACCTCGTCGACTGGGTGGGAGGCTATCCCTTCGAGGTCGCAACGCCCGAAGACATCTTCGCCTTCTGTCGCGAGCGCAACTTCGAACTGCGCCATCTGAAGACCTGCAGGGGCGGGATCGGTTGCAACGAGTTTGTGTTCACTCTCGCTTCGGCCACCGTCGGGTGAGACCTCCGGCCCCCGGTGCTGATTCGCGGGACGCAACGGTCCCCTGAGTCACGACACCCGGCCGATGTGCAGTTCTCTGCAATGACGCTTCACCTCCGTCGTGAACCGCGTCGCTTCCGCGCTCGTCGGGAGCAGGCACCTCCAGCCGATGCCGCTCATCCGGCTGAAGTACACCACCTGGATGCCGATCAGTGATGTGTAAGCCACGGTGGAGGCGATGGCGCAGCCGACCGCACCCCAGGCCGGAATGAGTAGGGCGTTCAGTCCGGCGTTCACCACAAGGGCCGTCAGCGAGGGCAGCACGATGACGTGAGACGCCCGCATACGCAGCAGAAAACTGGACAGCGGCCGGCCGGCCGACAAGAGCACGACACCGGGGACCAGCCATGCGACGAGCGTGGCTGCGTCCGCGTACGCATGGCCGTACAACGTGGTGATCAGAGCCGCCACCGCGACCACCGTCGTGAGCGCGGAGGCGACGCCCAGCAGCACCATGAACCGGACGATCCTCGCCGTGACCACCGCGGAGTCGTCGGCGGTGTCGTCGAACTGGAGGGAAAGCGTGACTTGTGCGAAGACGTCCACCGCCAATCGGCTCAGCTCCGCCAAAGTCACCGCGAGTGTGTAGATCCCGACTTCGCGCGGGCCGCTCAAGGCATTGAGCAGGAAAACGTCCGATCGGAGCAGTAGGTACCCGGCCGCCGTACCGGCGTGAAAGCGCAGCCCCTTGACACATGTCGCCCCGGCGAGGCGCAGATTAGGCCGACCCATGGTGACTCCGCCCGCCGCGATCAGTACGGCCAGGGAGACGGTGTACGAGGCGACCCAGGCGGCCACCACCATCTGGACGGTGAGCAGTTCGGACAACCCGAGGACAATCAGACACATGCACTGGGCGACCGCGCTCATCAGCATCGCCCATCCCGCGACATGCGTACGGTCGCGCAGCAGGGTGATGTTGGTGCCGTACAGCACGCCCGTTCCCAGGGGTACGCCCGCGCAGGCCGTGGTCAGGAGCCACACGTCCGGGGTGTTGCCGTGCCCCTGGAACACCATGCCCAGCCCGATCGCCAGTACAGCCGCGACGGTACCGACGCAGAGCCCGAGCGGAACGCTGTTAGCGCTGAGAGAAGGCCGCTGCCTTTTCTCTGACCACATGGCCGTCTGAGCGTGTTCGACGGACAGATGGCCCAGCGCCATGGCGGCCGTGGCGACGCTGACGGCCATGTAGTAGGTACCGCGCGCCTCGGGGGGCAGTGCTCTGGCCACGACGACACTGGCGAGAATGCCCATGACGAGGGTGCCTGCGCGAGCCACGAGCATCCAGACGAATTGAGGTCTGCGGTCAGTCACAGTGTCGAAGGACCTCCCTGGTTGCGACCGGTCCTGCGAGGTTGGTCGGAAAGCATGCGATGACACGCTGTGAACCGCGCCGGTTTCTTGAACCGCCTCGGCCTGTCCACTACGCCGAGGGCTGGCCTTCCAGCAGTTGCCGGTAGAGAGCGATGTACCGGTCCACCATGACCTCAGCCGTGAGGTTGGCCATGGCCCACTCCCGTGCCCTCTGGCCCAGGGCGAGGGCGGTATCCCGGTCGCCGAGCATCTGTTGAAGTCCCTCGGCAAGGGCGGCCGGATCCGAGGGAGGGACCAGGATTCCGCGTCCCCCGAGCAGTTCCGGGGTACCGCCCACGGCCGTGGCCACCACCGGACGGCCCGCTGCCATGGCCTCCGCGACGGCATTGCTGGACCCCTCGGACAGGGACGGGAGAACCACCACGTCGGCCCTGGCCAGATAGCCGGCCACGTCGGTACGGGCGCCGAGGAAACGGACGTCGATATCCAGGCGCTCCGCCATCCGCTGCAGCCCCGGGCGCTCCGCCCCGTCGCCGATCAGGACGAGAGTGCACGGCTTTCCGGTGTCCCGGAGCGCCGCACAGGCCTCCAGGAGGTATCGGTGACCCTTGTGAACCGCGAGATTGGCGACACACAGCACCACGGGCAGCGAGGTGGAGATCTCGGCGGGCTCGGTGATCTCGAACTCCTCCGGCCTCATTCCATTGGGGATGACGGAGATCTTTGACGCCGGTACTCCCTCGTCGTGTCGTACCTCGTCCGCGATCGCGGACGCGTTGGCGACCAGGAAGTCTGTCCAGCGAGTGGCGACCCGCTCCGCCACGAGTGCCGCGCGGTTGCCCTTCTTGTAGAAGCCGAGACTCCTCCGCCCCGCGAGGAACACCGGCACGCGTGCCAGCCGCGCGGCGGGGGCTGCCATCACGTAGGCATGGAACAGGAAGGCTTGGAGAACTTGTGGCCTCTCTTTGCGGAGGAAGGCTACAAAGCGGAAGAAAGCCCGGATGTTGGCGAGGTATGACCGCCACCCCAGGGAACGGTGGCGGAACCCCAGTTCCACCAGGGACACCCTGGAGTTGCGGAGTTCTTCCTCCCGGGGCCCCTTCTCGAGCATGACCAGCAGATGTGTCCGAACGCCACGGGCGCTCAGCCCCCGGGCGAGCAGGACGAGCTGTTTCTCCGCGCCACCGAGACCGAGCTGACCGATCAACAGGCAGACCCGGGAGGGAAAGTGACTCTGTCGTGTGCCCTGGGCGTCCGGAGCGGGGGATGCTGATGTTTTGTCGGTCAATGACATGCCGCACAACCCATTTTTTGGCCGCGAATCGTGGATGTGATGCCATAGCATATGGCGCAAATTGCGCGAAGCCGCGGTTTTGGTTGCTGCACGTCCGCGTGTCAGGGCAGAGGTGATTCTTTCTCAACGTGTCCCAGCTGACCTCGAACTCGGTGCCAACCGAAGGAACGTCGTGTTGAAAAATCGAATCTTCATCCTGGGTGTTCGCCGCTTCTACAAGCTGATCGCGCAGCGGTTGCATCGGCGCGTGCCCGGAGCACTCGGCCTGCGCGGCTGGTGTGCGCAGAAGATGTGCGAGGAAGTGCGACTGCCGGTCACGATGAATGCCCATGTCGATCTCCCGGCGTCCCTGCGAATGGGGAGACATGCCGGGTTGGGGCAGGGCACCCAGTTTCTCGGTCTGGGCCGCGTATCCCTCGGCGCGCATCTGACCATGGGTCCGAATTGCCTTTTCATCACCGGGGATCATCCCGTCCCCGAAGCAGGAGGAAAGTTTCGCGACCACGCCCCGGTCCATGCGGACATCGTCGTGGAAGACGACGTTTTCATCGGCGCACGGGTGACGGTTCTACCGGGCGTGACCATCGGGCGTGGTGCTGCCGTCGGCGCCGGAAGTGTGGTGACGAAGAACGTGTCTGCCGATACGGTCGTGGCGGGAAATCCAGCCAGAGTGATCCGTGCTCAGGCGAAGTGAGCGTGACAACCACGACACCCACTGCGCAAATCTCCAATGGCTCATCAACCGAACGTAGTTGGTGGCGTTCGCAGGGCGTTTACAATGTCGAAGCTTTCTGGCAGGCTCTCGCAACACTACTGCACCCTGTGCTCCAATCCAGTGGCCTCCGGCGTCCAGCGTGGCCAAATGACAGTAGGGATTGGGCTACCAATGTATGGTCGCTAAACCCTGAGGGGCTTGAAAGTGGGAACTTGCATGGCGGTTGGTGCGCTCGCAGCATCTGCGAACCAGGCCACGGCACCGACAAACCCCTCCAGCCAATATTTCCGCTCGGCGCAAAGGGTAAAGACGGTATGGGACCAGGGACTGCAGGCATGACCAGGCCACTCGCTGCTAAATACCCTGCCTCCAGACGTCGCGACAAGGCGCCCAGTAGTGCGCCTGTGGCTATTTTCGCGATCGCAGCCGTGGCCCACGTCTGCGTGGTCCTCATGGTCCATCAGCAAACGAATGGCGTGGCACAGTTCCCTGATGCTCGCGGGTACGATCGAGCCAGCACTGCGCTGGCTCTTGCCTGGAGCCATGGAAACATCCTCAGCGTAAGGGACCTGGCTTGGTGGTCCGGATCCAACCTCTGGGGTTACCAAGCGGCCATGGCGCTCGGCAAGGTCTTCATCGGAGGTGGTTGGTTGGGGGCCAAGGTCGTCCTGGCTCTCATGGCGGCGACCGGGGCGGTAGCGGCCCGCGGATTGGCTCTCGCCTCGGGATGCGGCCGCAGGCGTGCCGCAATCGCCGGACTCGTCGTAGGCGTCAGCCCCAACCTCCTACTGTGGGACGCTTGGGGCCTCAAAGAAGGCTTGATTACAAGTCTTGTTCTGTGGACTTTGCTGCTCCAGGCCCGTGCTCGTTTCTCATTGGCGTGCGTGGGCACCTTGCTCAGCACCCAGGCCTGTTTGTATACCCGGCCGCCGACAGCGCTGTTTATCGCGGTGGCCTTGCTCGCTCGCGCACGGTTGCGCCGCGCTCATCTCACGGGTTGGTTGATCATCATGGCCATCGGCGTGGTCTTTGTTCTCCCCCGGGCTCTAACGCTGTTCGGTTTTGTGCATAGTCTCGAGGTTGTACACGGTGTCCCACTGGAGTTCACTGCGGGATACGGCTCAAGGAATCTATTGAGTCATCCTCAGTACTTTGGGGTCGTTCTATTCGATCCACTCCCATGGAAGCTCGATCCTGGGCCGACACAATGGCTGCGCCCAGGAACCATCATCTGGATTGCCAGCCTTGCGCTTGCACCAATGTCGCTGCGCAGGGCATGGGCGGACTCCATCGGAATCGGCCGGTCAGCTGTTGTGGCCTCCTTTTCTTATGCTGCGACGTACGTCGTCACCTTCGGTGCAACCTTTTACCGACAGCGTTCTCTTCTCGAGTGCATGCTGGCCATTCTTATTGTGGTGTACTCGCCCCGACTCTCACTGATCTCAGTGATCGCGAAGGTCCAAGTGTGGCTCGCTGTTGTGGCAGGCCTGGCTGTGCTGCAAAGCCGCTCTCTTACGCCTACGGTGTGGAGCAAGGTCATGGCCCTCTGTGTGATGATCGTGGGTGCGCTTCTTGCTTTGATTCCAAGACCTTTGGACGTGAGCTCGCGAGGAGTTCACGAGTGTCCACCGATTCGGCTGAGACAAAGGCCGAGCTACTCGGGCGGTGCGACAAAACCGGACGGCGTGGCTTAGAGCGAGAGGGAGTGTGCGCGCTGATAAGTTGGATCGGTGTTGAATTCCTCACGAGACCGCTGCCCTCTTTGCGAGGCCTCGCCGGTGGAAGGTTCCTCTCAAATCAACCTTTCCAATGTGTGGCAGGCGTACAGAGAACAGTGGGCCACTTCATTTTCAGACCAAGTGATCAGCAAGTATGGAGACGGTCCCGTCACTCTTCACTCCTGCTCTCGCTGTGACCTGGGCTGGTTCCACCCCGCACTCGAAGGAGACGGCGGATTTTACTCCGAACTCTTCACCGGCGGGATCAAGTATCAGCCGTGGCGATGGGAGTTCGATCAGGCCGCGCAGCGAATTCCGAACCAAGCAAGAGTCGTCGAAGTGGGTGCCGGCGAGGGAGCCTTTCTTCGGTCCCTGCTGCCACGGTGCGGTTCTGTCGAGGCACTTGAGAAGAACCCCGACGCCGCCGAGAGGCTGCGTGCGGCCGGCATCAAAGTGAGGGACACCGACGTCCGAGAGGACGCAGTCGCCCGACCCGGTCGAGCGGACGTCGTGTGCGCCTTCCAGGTCCTGGAGCACGTCGCAGACGTCCGCGGTTTCCTTTCGGCCCTCGCGGCTATCGTCGTGCCGGGGGGTGAAGTCCTTCTGTCGGTGCCGAACCGTCAGCGGTTTCGCAGGGGTTTGGAGCCGATGGACTGTCCGCCGCACCACCTCACCAGGTGGAGCGCTTGTCAGTTCGCGGCCGCAGCCGAGATCACCGGTTTGGACTTGGTCCTGGTCCGCCATCAGCCCCCATCGCTGGCCTATGCGAGAGCCCTGCGCCAGGAACCGGCCCGGGAAGCTTTGGAACCGGCGATGGGCCCTTGGCCGGCGCGCCAGGTGGCCCGGGTCGTGGGCCGTCTGCGGATGCCTCGACGTCGCTATGAGCGCTTGCTGGCGAAGGGCCACTTCCTGACACGAGGTGAGTACGGACACACGACGTTCGCCGCGCTTCGGCGTCCCATGTGAGCCGAGCGACGCCATCGTCCTGGCACTCTGATGCCCTCTGATGCCGTGACCGTACGGGTGCCGCGGTGGCGTGAGCGTGTGCAGAGGGCCCACGTCACGGATGTCCTCACGGCCGTCGAGTTGCCCCGGGACAGGCATCCGGAGACGCACATCGGCGCTCGGGTCGGTCCCGCGCGGGGGCGCGGGACCTTTGTCCGAACCGGACGGCGCCGCCGCAGCGCCTAGGGAGTCACTGCGGCCCCGCCGGGCTGCCCGCGGTCGGGGACAGCGTGGTGGCCTTCCGGGCTCCCCGCGAATGAGGCACCGCCGTCGGCCGGAGTGGCCGGTGACGGCGTCCGAATCTGCCGGCAGGTCTCAAGGGCGGGGCCATACGGGGTCCGTCGGCCGCCGAAGTCCCGACCGGGACCTCTGCGACCGGTGAAGCCGGTGCCGTAGCAGGGACGTTGAGCAGCAGCCGCACCGCCCCGGCCCCCACCAGACAGGCGATGACGAGCGCGACTCCGGGAGGGAGCCACCCGTGCGCCACCAGTGTCGCCGACAGGCAGCCCGCAACCGCGAACACGCTGAGGAATTGCACAACCTGACGTACCGTCAAGCCCATGCGCCGAAGCCGGTGGGCGACATGGTCCGTGCCACCCTGCAGCAGGGACCTCGACTCCCGATAGCGCGACACCATCACCAGGGTGGTGTCCAAGGTCGGGACGAGGGTGGTGAGCAGAAGGACGGCGGGCCCGGAAAGGCCCTCGACGTCGTCGTGCACCACCATCATCGTGGAGGCCAGCGTGAAGCCGAGGAAGAGCGAGCCGGCGTCGCCCAGAAAGATCCGTGCCGGATGCCTGTTGTGAAAGAGGAAGCCGAGGCAGGACCCGGCAAGGGCCGCCATCACCACGCCCTGGCCGACCGAGGCGTCGGCCAGGGCGGCCAGGCAGAGGAATCCGCCGATGACGACGCCCACTGACGATGCCGCACCGTCCATGTTGTCGAGCAGATTGAACGCGTTGGTCACGAAGACGATCCATACGACGGCGAGCACCACGTCGATCCTGCCGCCGAGGATGGTGGGATGCCCCCCTGCCAGTACGACCACCGCGGCGGCCGACGTCTCGACGCACAGCCGCAGCCGTGGGCTGAGCTGGCGCAGATCGTCGACGAGTCCGAGGACGCACATGAGCGCGGAACCGCCGAGCAGGACCCCGAGAACCGGGTCGAAGACGTCGGTGGCGAGTGCGGCGACCGCGGTCGCCGCCAGAGTGGCGGTCGCGATGGCGACACCACCGAGGTAGGGCGTCGGCGAGGTGTGCGCCTTGCGGGCGCTGGGACGGTCGGTGATCCCATGACGCAGGGCGAATCGTCTCAGGGGCTCCGTCAGCAGCAGGCCGAGCAGCAGGGCCGCGAGGCCCGCGCCCGTCGTCGCGAGCGCTGTGCTCATGCCTGTCACCGTCCTGCCAGAGCGGTCTCGGCAACGGGCCCGCAGGTCAGCGGGAGACGTTGCTCCGGGGTGCTCGGCACCCGCAGCGGCCAGCCGCCGTGCCAATCGGCCCGGGCGTCCGCGATCGCGTCCGCGAGGACGTCGGCGAGGGTGCGCCGGGGCTGCCAGCCCGTCAGGGCACGGAGCTTCCCGGTGTCGGGGACGCGTCGTTCCATGTCCTCGAAGCCCGGGCCGTACGCGTCGGCGTACGACAGGTGCTCCAGCCGGGACACGCTTCCGGCCTGAGCGATGATCCGGTCGGCCAGCTCGCGGATGCTGATCTCGTCGTCCGCGCCGATGTTGAAGGTCTCTCCCTCCGCCCCCGGGTGCTCCAGCAGGAGCAGCAGTGCCGCGACGGCGTCGTGGACGTGCAGGAAGCAGCGCCTCTGACGGCCGTCCGCATGGATGGTGAGGGGCTCCCCGCGCACCGCCTGCCGGGCGAACCGCGGGATGACCATCCCGTACGCGGGGCTCTGGCGGGGCCCCACGGTGTTGAAGAACCGAACGACCGTCGACCGCAGTCCGCGCTCCCGGTGGTAGAGGACGGCCATGATCTCGTCCACCGCCTTGGCCGTGCTGTACGACCACCGGGCCACGGACGGACTTCCCAGGATGCGGTCGGAGGTCTCGTTGAGCGGTCCGGACGAATTCTTTCCGTAGATTTCCGAGGTGCTGGCGATCAGAATCCTGCGCTCGTGCCGCTGCGCCGACTCGATGACGTTCTCGGTGCCTTTTGTGTTCGTGACGAACGACTTCAGCGGGTGCTCGACGATCAGTTTGACCCCGACGGCGGCGGCCAGATGGATGACCGCATCGCTTTCCTCTACGAGTTCGTCGACGAGCGGCGCGTCCAGGACCGATCCGCGGAAGAACCGGAAACGCGGGTTGTTCTGGGCCTTGGCGAGGTTCTCCTGCCGTCCGGTGGTGAGGTCGTCGAGGACCACCACGTTGTGTCCGTTGGCCAGCAATGCGTCCACGAGATGGGAGCCGATGAAGCCGGCTCCACCCGTGACCAGGTACTTCGAACTGCGATCCATGTGCGGCTTCACTCCGGTTTCGGGGGTGGAGACTGGGGTCCGACACAGCTCGATCGATCGCCGAGCCGACGTTCACATATGCGATGAATAGCGGAAGTTGAAACCTCCCAGGTGAACGTCGGTCCCTTCGGCGCGTCTGTTTCGTTACGGAAACAGGGTGATGCGGGGCGGACACATTCCACAGGACCTCGAAAGGGCCGTCATACATGCGTGAATGAAGGCTGGCGTATGCCGATTCCTCTACAGCAACGGAGTGGTGACCGTGCGTCAGAGAAGTGATGTCGACAAGGGCAAGCTGATTGTGGTGGGCCTGGGCTACGTAGGCCTTCCCCTGGCCGTGCGGGCCGTCGAAGTGGGCTATTCGGTCGTCGGCGTGGACACGGACGAATTGCGTGTGAAGCGCCTGGGTGCTTGCGACTCCTACATCGAAGGCGTCGACGACGCACGTCTCGTGGCCGCGGCCGACAGCGGCCGTTTCCACGCCACGACCGAGTACAAGTACATCGACGGTTTCGACGTGTGCGTCATCACCGTGCCGACGCCGCTGCGTGAGGGCGTACCCGACCTGAGCTTCGTGGAGTGTGCCGGACGGAGCGTCGCCCCGCACCTCACCCCCGGCGCCACCGTGGTCCTGGAGTCCACCACGTATCCCGGGACGACCGAGAGCCTGCTGCGTCCGCTGCTGGAGGCGGGCAGCGGGCTGACGGCGGGCGACCACTTCCACCTGGGCTACAGCCCCGAGCGCATCGACCCCGGCAATCCCGACTGGCACCTGGAGAACACCCCCAAGGTGATCTCCGGAATCGACGCCGCGTCGCTGAGCCGCGTCGAGCGTTTCTACGGCGACATCGTGGAGCGCACCGTGTCCGTGAGTTCCTGCCGGACCGCCGAGCTGACCAAGCTGCTCGAGAACACCTACCGTCATGTCAACATCGCGCTGGTCAACGAAATGGCCATGGTGTCAAGGCAGTTGGGCGCCGACATCTGGGAGGCCGTGGACGCCGCCAGCACCAAGCCGTTCGGCTTCATGCCGTTCAGGCCCGGCCCGGGCGTGGGCGGGCACTGTCTGCCGGTGGATCCCTCCTATCTGTCCTGGCAGGTCAAGAGGTTGCTGAAGCGGGATCTCCGGTTCATCTCGCTGGCCAACGAGATCAACGACCACATGCCCGACCACGTCGTCCGGCGGATCACCCGCGGGCTGAACGAACGCGGCAAATCGGTCAAGGGGTCGCGGGTACTCCAACTCGGCCTCGCCTACAAGAAGAACACCGGTGACATCCGTGAGTCGCCGGCGCTCGTCCTCGCCCGGTCGCTGCTCGCCCTCGGTGCCCGGCTGGTGGTGTCCGAGCCGCACACCGACGCGTATCTCGTTCCGCTGGACATCACACGGGTGGAATTCAACGAGGCGGAGATCCGGGCGGCCGACGTGGTCCTTGTGGCGACCGACCACGACGTCTTCGACTACGCGCTCGTCGAGCGTGCCGGGGCATACGTGCTCGACACCCGCAACCGATGCCGGGGAGAGAGGGTCGAGATCCTCTGACGAGGGGCTGCCCCGGTCCGAGCCGGCCGGTGCCCGCCATGTGCCGGCTGCGCGGCCGTGGCGGGTCCCGGTCGCTTTTCTGCTGCTCGCGCACCGCGGTTCGCCGCGGTGCGCGCACCCGACGTGGCGAACATCGCGGTCCTGACCGCGAAACGGGCCGCTATCAAGACCGCGACCCGTTTCCTCAGCCTGTTGCGCGGAGCCCAGTGGCCGCTTCTGCCCCTGCCGCCGTCACGCGTACGCGGGCAGGGAGCGGAACCACCGGACGGTCTCGGCCAGACCCTGCTCCAGGGGAACCGCCTGGAGACCCGCGAAGAGACCGCGGAGCACCCCGTCGTCGGCCTGGGAGTCCCGCACATCACCGGGACGCGGTGCCTCGTGGTGGATCTCCACTGCCAACTCCATTGCCTTGGCGAGGTGATGGGCCAGTTCCAGGACGCTGACCCGGGTACCGAAGGCCAGGTTGACCGGGCTCGCGCAGGTGACCTTCCGCAGGACGGCGTCGGCGAGCACCCGGACGACCGTTCCGACGTAGGTGAAGTCGCGGGTCTGGTGGCCGTCCCCGAAGACCGTGAGCGGGTGACCGCGCAGCGCCGCATCGATGAACGACGGAACGACCGCTGCGTACGCGTGCCCGGCGGGCTGCAGCGGGCCGTAGACGTTGAAGAAGCGGAACACGAGCGCCGGCAGACCGAAGGCCGGTCCGTAGGAGAGCACATAGGACTCGGTCGCGAGTTTGCTGGCGGCGTAGGGGCTGAGCGGACGGGTCGGCAGGTCCTCGTGCTTGGGCAGGTCGGTGACCGAGCCGTACACCGAGGACGACGACGCGGCGACCAGGTGGGTGTGACGGCGGCGGCACGCCTCGAGCACGCGCACGGTGCCGGTGGCGTTGACGTCATGGGTGGCGAACGGATCCGCCAGGGATCGCGGCACGGACGGCCGGGCGGCCAGGTGGACCACGGCGTCGGCGCTGTCCACCACGTCTTCGAGCAGGGCCTGGTCGAGGATGCTGCCCTCGACCAACTCCACGTCCGTGCCCGCCAGATTGGCCGCCGAACCGGTGCTCAGGTCGTCGAGGGCGACGACCTTGCCGACGGAGGGGCGGGAGGCAAGCTCGCGGCAGAGGTTCGCTCCGATGAACCCGGCGCCGCCGGTCACTACGACGTTCAACGGTTGACACCTTTCGGTAGGGCTGAGGGCCACCAGCCGCGTTCCACAGCGATGGAGGCATAGAGGTCATGGGTGTCCTGGACCAGGCGTTCCGCCCCGAACTTCCGCGCCGTCCACGCGCGGGCCTGCTGCCCCATGCGTGAACGGAGCCCGTCGTCGCTGAGGAGCCTGATGGCGTGACGGGTGAGTTCCTGGGCGTCGGGGGGAGCCAGCAGGCCGGTCTGTCCGTCCTGCACCACCTCCGACACGCTGCCCACGTTCGTCGCCACGGTCGGCACGCCGGCAAGGCCCGCTTCGATGAGACTGACCGGCATGCCCTCGTTGTCCGAGGTCAGCAGCACCAGGTCCGCGGCCGCGTACACGGTCTCGACGTCGGCGCGCCAGCCCAGCAGGTGAAGCGACTCGCGCAGGTCGGCGGCCGTTTCCAGCTCGCTCTGCAGGTCTCCGCCACCGCACACCAGGAACCGGGCGTCGGGCACGGCGCGACGCACCTCCCGGGCCACCGACAGGAACCGGTCGGGCCGCTTGACCCTCGTCACCCGCCCGACGTAGGCCACGACGGGGCCGTCCGCCGGCAGGCCGAGCTGCCTGCGTGCCTGCGGGCGCGGGGAAGGCACGGCCGGGGTGGTGCCGGGCGGTACCACGGCGTACTGCCGGGGCTCGCCGATGCCGGCGGCCAGGAGGTCGTCGCGGACGGTGCGCCCCACTGCCACGAGCCGGTCGGTGACGGCCGCCAGGCGCCGCTCGGCCTGCACCAGCAGCCGGGTCTTCGCCGGTGAGAAGTAGCCGTGCAGAAGGTGGCCGTGGTACGTGTGCACGCGTGCCGGCACCCGCGCGAGCACGGCCGCCGCACGTCCCAGGGTTCCGGCCTTGGCGGTGTGCGTGTGCACGATGTGCGGGCGGAACCGGCGCATGGCGGCGGTCAGTGCGGCCAGTGCGCGCAGGTCGTCGGTGGGCCGCACGGCCCGTCCCAGGGTGGGCACCCGGCACACCTGCACATCGGGCGCCCGTTGGTCGACGTAATCGGCCTCGTCCGGGCCCACGAAGCCGGCGTACAGCCGATGGTCGAAGAGCTCGTCGTCGAGGCCGCGCATCACGGTGGAGACCTGGAGGGCCGGACCACCCACGTTCATCCTGGCGATGACTCTCATCACCCGGATACGGGAGCCATCGGGGCCGGCTGTGTCACGCCGGGCAGACACCATTCAGCTTCACCGCGTTCCTGGCCGACCGCTGAGGCGGCAGCGATTCATGATCACGACAGGCAGTCATGCTGGCAGTACAGGACAGAGCGGCGTGGGCGGCGTACCGCCCACCAGGGGAAGAACACACCTACGGCCTACAGGCCTGCGGACATCGCCGAAGAGCCCTGATGACGGCCGGTGCAGCGGCGCTGGCCGTGAACGGCCGAGGGGCCGAGGTCGCAGTACGCGACCTCGGCCCCTCGGCCGTTGTTCGAGCGCCGTCTACTTCACCGGCTGCGGCTCAGGCTCGCTCTCCGTCTCCGCCTCGCCCGCCGGGTCGACCGGCGTCCTGACGGAGTCCAGCAGCAGCTGAGCCACGTCCACGACCTGGATGGACTCCTTGGCCTTGCCTTCGTTCTTCTTGCCGTTGACCGAGTCGGTCAGCATGACCAGGCAGAACGGGCAGGCCGTGGAGACGATGTCTGGGTTCAGGGAGAGGGCCTCGTCCACGCGCTCGTTGTTGATGCGTTTGCCGATCCGCTCCTCCATCCACATCCGGGCGCCGCCGGCACCGCAGCAGAAGCCGCGCTCCTTGTGGCGGTGCATCTCCTCGTTGCGCAGGCCCGGGACCTTGCCGATGATCTCGCGCGGCGGCGTGTAGATCTTGTTGTGGCGGCCCAGGTAGCACGGGTCGTGGTAGGTGATGATGCCCTCGACCGGGGTGACCGGGATCAGCTTGCCCTCGTCCACCAGGTGCTGGAGCAGCTGGGTGTGGTGGACGACCTCGTAGTCGCCGCCGATCTGCGGGTACTCGTTGCCGATCGTGTTGAGGCAGTGGGGGCAGGTCGCGACGATCTTCTTGGCCGACCGCGGCTTCTTCGTCGCGGGGTCCTCGTCGTCCTCACCGAAGGCCATGTTCAGCGCGGCCACGTTCTCCATGCCGAGCTCCTGGAACAGGGGCTCGTTGCCGAGGCGGCGGGCGGAGTCACCGGTGCACTTCTCGTCGCCGCCCATGATCGCGAACTTGACGCCCGCGATGTGGAGGAGTTCGGCGAACGCCTTCGTGGTCTTCTTGGCACGGTCCTCGAGGGCACCCGCGCAGCCGACCCAGTACAGGTACTCGACCTCGGACAGGTCCTCGATGTCCTGGCCCACGACCGGCACCTCGAAGTCGACCTCCTTGGTCCACTCCAGGCGCTGCTTCTTGGCCAGGCCCCAGGGGTTGCCCTTCTTCTCCAGGTTCTTGAGCATCGTGCCCGCCTCGGACGGGAACGAGGACTCGATCATGACCTGGTAGCGGCGCATGTCGACGATGTGGTCGACGTGCTCGATGTCCACCGGGCACTGCTCCACGCACGCACCGCAGGTGGTGCAGGACCACAGCACGTCCGGGTCGATGACGCCGTTCTCCTCGGCGGTGCCGATCAGCGGGCGCTCGGCCTCGGCGAGGGCGGCGGCCGGAACGTCCTTGAGCTGCTCGGCGGACGCCTTCTCCTCGCCCTCCATGGTCTTGCCGCCGCCGGCCAGCAGGTACGGCGCCTTGGCATGGGCGTGGTCCCTCAGGGACATGATCAGGAGCTTGGGGGAGAGCGGCTTGCCCGTGTTCCAGGCCGGGCACTGCGACTGGCAGCGGCCGCACTCGGTGCAGGTGGAGAAGTCCAGCAGACCCTTCCAGGAGAACTGCTCGACCTGGGAGACGCCGAAGACGTCGTCCTCGCCCGGGTCGGTGAAGTCGATCGGCTTGCCGCCGCTCGTCATCGGCTGCAGGGCGCCGAGGGCCGTACCGCCGTCGCTCTCCCGCTTGAACCAGATGTTGGGGAAGGCGAGGAAGCGGTGCCAGGCCACGCCCATGTCCGTCTTCAGCGAGACGGTGATCATCCAGATGAAGGACGTCGCGATCTTGATCATCGCGACCAGGTAGACCACGTTCTGCAGCGTGCCCACGCTCAGGCCCTTGAAGGCCGCGACCAGCGGATACGAGATCAGGTACGACGCCTCGTAGCCCGTCACGTGGTGGAGGGCACCCTCCAGGCCACGCAGCGTGAGGATCGCCAGGCCGATGATGAGGATGACGGCCTCGACGAAGTACGCCTGCCCGGTGTTGGAGCCAGCGAAGCGGGACTTGCGGCCCGGGCGGCCCGGCCGCGACAGCTGGCGAATCGCGATGAGCGTGAGGATGCCGAGCGTGGTGAGCAGGCCCACGAGCTCGGTGAAGACCTCGTACGGCGGCCAGTCGCCGATGACGGGGATGTACCAGTCGGCCTGGAAGAGCTGGCCGAAGGCGTTGACCAGGGTCAGGACCAGGGTGAAGAAGCCCACCGCCACGAACCAGTGCGCGACGCCGACGATGCCCCAGCGGTTCATACGGGTGTGGCCGAGGAACTCCTTGACCACGGTGACGGTGCGCTGCTTGGGGTCGTCGGTGCGGGTGCCGGCGGGCACGTTCTGTCCGAGCCGCACGAAGCGGTAGATCTGGCCGATGGCTCGGGCGAACAACGCCACGCCGACCACGGCCAGGACCAGCGACACGATGATCGCGGCGAGTTGCATTTGGGGGCTCCTCGGGCCTGCGAGGGGGTCACCTCCGTTGTACGTCCGTGTACTCCGAAGATGCGATTACTAAGCGGTAACTTATGCAGTCCGTCTGAGACTACCCACTTATCCCGCCGCACTGTAGTGGCGCAAGCGGTGATCTGCGTCGCTGTGGGGCCAGCGCCGGTTCCGGCTCGGCCGCTGGTCCGGCCCGTCCGCGGGATCAGGCCGGAACGAACTCGACACGGAACATTCTGGGCCAGAACTTCCCGGTGATGAGGAACTGATCCGTTCCGGGGACGGCCGCGATGCCGTTCAGCACGGCCCCGGGGGCGAGATCCTCACCGGACATCAGGCCCGAGGCGTCGATGGTCGCCGTCACCGCGCCGGTGGCGGGATCGATGCGCACGATCCGGTCGGTGGGCAGCACGTTCGCGTACACGGTGGAGCCGACGCACTCCAGCTCGTTCAGCTCGGTGACCGGCCGGCCAGCCGCCGTCACCGTGACGCCGCCTGTCCTCGCGAGCCTGCCGGGGCTGCGGAACGTCAGCCGCGCCGAGCCGTCGCTGGTGATCAGCCGCTGTGTCCGCCGCTCGAGGCACATGCCCCAGCCCTCGTCCGGATACGGGACGCGGCGCAGCTCCTTGAGCGTCGTGGAGTCCCGCTCGATGGCGATCCCGTCACGCCAGGTGAGCTGCCACAGGGTCCGGCCCAGCACGGTGATCCCCTCCCCGAACAAGGGGGAGGGCAGCTTCACCCGGGCCTTGGGCGGTTTGCCGGGAGGGCCTGCCTGCACCGAGGACCCGCCCGCCAGACCGGTGCCCTCGTAGAGGGTGCCGCCGGCCATCTCCAGGCCCTCGGTGAAGGCGTGCCGGTCGTGCGGCAGGACCTCGAGCACCTTCACCCGCAATCGCTCGACCCGGTGGGCGGAGGCCTTCCGCCCACTGACAGCCGGGTCCGCCGCGACGCCGGGGGTGCGGTCCCCCGCGGGACGGAACGCGAGCAGCAGCACGGAGGCGAGCACGGCTGCCGCGGCGCGGCGCTCAGGCCGCGCCGCCCCGGGGCGCACGCGCTCGGCCGTCGCACGGCGTACGCGTTCAGACATAGCAGCCGACTCCCGGCTTCAGCATGGCCCGCAGCGGTGTCGCCAGCGGCTGCCGCAGCAGGGTGGGGGTGCCCTCGGCGCTCGGCTCCCGCAAGTGGAGCACGAGGGTGCGCTGCGAGCCGGCCGGCAGCTCCAGGTCCAGCGTGAAGACCGAGTGGCCGCGTTCGATGCCCGGCGCGAGCAGCGCGGGCCGGCCGTCCAGGGTGGCACTGCTCAAGGCGGCTCCGACCCCGGCGTAGTAGGAGACCAGGAGCCGGTTGTCCCCGGGCCGGGTGCGGTAGAGCGGGTAGTCGGACCGCATCGTGACGGAGGCGGGCAGACCTGCGGTCGGCGCCCGGTTGGCCAGGGTCACGGTCACCGTCACCGGACGGCCGCCGGCGGCGCAGCCGCCCGCTTCCCAGGCCAGGCTCCGGTCGAGGTAGTAGTCCAGCTTGCCGCCGGCCTTGTTGTTCACCACCAGTCCGGCGAAGGGGCCGGCGGTTTCCGGGAGCGTCCCCGCCAGAGGGCGGGACTGGATGAGGCTCTGCTCCTCCTCGTGGGCGCTCCACACCTTCAGCCGTCCGTCCCGCTGGACGTCGTCCACGGCGACGAGCAGCGCGGGCAGCCGGCGTGCGTCGTCGAGCGCCCCCAGCACCCCGCCGGCGGCGCCACGGGCCGCGTCGACGAAGAAGTCCCTGCGCTTGATGACGTCTTGGTACTCCGCGTAGCCGGACCTCTCGGTGAGGTCCACCACGTTGTCGGCGGTGAGCTTGGTGCCGTCGGCCATGCGGACCGGGCCCGTGACCCGCAGGAGGCGGCTCAGCACGACCGGGTCGACGGCGATCGCCCCGTCCACGTCTTCGCCGGTGTGTTTCTGCCATGCCGCTGCCCAGATGCGGGCCGCGTAGGGGAAGTGCGGGCTCATGTTGGAGTTGGCCCACACCTTGGTGGGGTTGCTGGCCCGGTACTGGGCCTTGAATTCCGATCCGAGGTCGACGGCCGACTTCACCTTGGCCATCTCGGTGCTGCCGAACCGCTCGAAGGACAGCCGGCCCCGGTCGGCCCGCAGCACGGCGAAGGCCCCTGGAAGACCTCCGGTGCCGCGTGCCTCGGCCGGGTTCTGGAACGCGAGGAAGTAACGCCTCTCCCCTTGCATGCCAAGCATGGGCGGCAGGACACGGGCGGCCAGGGAGACGTCGGTCATCACGGGGGCGAGATGGTCGAGCTGCTGTTTCAGCCCGGTACGGGCCCGGTCGGCCTCGGGCAGCCAGGTGGAGTGGGGCAGGGCGTCCACCTGAGCCCGCACCCCGGCGGTGACGTCCGCGGCCCGGGCGAGGTACGGCGTGTACTGCTGCAGCGCCGCCACGGCCTGGGCCATCCCGCCGCCGCTTCCGCCCGGGGCGGAAGCCGGAAGGACACCGATCAGCGGGGTCAGCACCCTGCGGGTCAGCCGGTCCACCGCATGGGCGGTACCACTCATGCTGGTGACCGGGCTGCCGAAGTAGGGGACCTCGGCGGTCGCGTCCCAGGCCGGTCCGGAGGTGAGACGGCGCGCCCGAGCCGCGTGGACGGCGGCGGACCGCACCAGCCGCAGCCGTTGCGAGGGGGACGCGGTCGCCGCGCCGGAGGCGGCCTTGGGCGACAGCGAGTGCCGCAGCGCGTCGAGGTCCCGCTGGGCGGCGAGGAGTTCCTGGCGGGCGAACAGCCCGGTGATGCCGACCCAGACGGCGCAGGCCAGCGGGATCAGCACAGCGGCCAGCAGAGCAATCCTGAGCGCTCGAGGGCGGTGTGGTGCCCGCTCGCCGGAACCGCCTGATCCGGGCATGGCGACGGCGTCCCGGCCGGTGCCGGGACGCCGTGCTTCCGCCATACGGATGCCTTGCTCCGTCATCGACTGTCCGTCATGAGCCGTGGCGGCGACGCACGGCCAGGAGCGTGCCACCACCCGCCAGGAGCAGTGCCGCCGCGGTGCCGCCGAGTGCCAGGGCCTGGTCGTCACCCGTCGCCGCGAGGCTGCTGCGGTTCTGGTTCCCGTGCTGGTTCTGGTGCCGGTAGCTCACCGTGCCGCCGGTCGCGCCGCGTCCCTGGGACCCGTGGTGTCCTCCGCCGTTTCCGTTGTGCCCGCCTGGGGGGTTGTTCGGAGGGGTGGTCGACACCCCGCCCTTCACCCAGATGGTGACGCCGATGCTGACGTCGGGGTGATCCGAGGTGAGCCGGAAGACGTGATAGCCGGAAGGCGCCCGCCTCGGGATGGTCACAACCCCCGACACTGATCCGTCGGCGTCGGGCCGGAACCGGCCCAGGACGATTGGCGTCGACTCCAGCAGGGCCGTGACGATCCGGGCCCTGCCTTCGCTGCCCCGCGGGCCTGGCGCGGCGCTCCCGAACATCCCTGCGGCGGTGTGGAAGTGCAGCTGATGTCCCCGCTCCACCGTGGTGATGTCGAGGCCCAGGGCCGTGGACGGCGGGTACGGCTGCGCCTGAGCGGCCTGCGCCCCTGCCAGCGGTGCGGCGACGAGCATGGCAACCGATGCTGCCGATGCCAACACGACTCGCCATCTGGGCGATGTCGTCATGTTCTTCACTCTCCTTCTTCGCTCTTGTCGACTTCAGTCCGGGCGAGGCGGCTGCGCGTCGGCCGTCATCAAGATCTAGATACATGGAATAAATGAGACATATCTACATCGGCTAACGGAGCGTCGCCCAGGAGTCACCGGATGGGGTAGCGCTCGCTTCTCGATGGCCCAAGCGGTCGCGCCGACGGGGTGACGCGGCGATGTGCGTCGACGGGGGCGTTTGACGGGCCCGTGCGGGGGTGGCTCCCCCCTTCGCTGTGCATGAGTCCCTATCGTCGGCGGTGCGAAACAGGAAGTAAGACGGCATTTCGACTTATTTCGTCGGTTCTATGAGGGGTACAGCTTGGATCTCCACGCTTTCCTGAAGGCCCTTGCCAGACGCTGGCCGACCGTCGCGGTGTGTCTGGTTCTCGCAATCGGGGCGGCGATCGCCGCAACGACCTTGAGCACCCCGGTCTATGAAGCCAGGACCCAGCTCTTCGTCGCGACCCGCACCGGCGAGGACACCGCCCAGCTGAATCAGGGTCAGAGCTTCTCGCAGGCGCGTGTGCAGTCCTACGCCGAGATCGTGACGACCGGTCAGGTGACCGCGCCGGTAGTGAAGGAACTGGGACTGCGCACCACGCCGGAGGAGCTGGCCTCCCGGATCACCGCCCAAGCCCCGCTCAACACCGTACTCATCGACATCACCGTCAAGGACACCGTGCCGCGACGGGCGGCGCGTATCGCCAACGCCGTTGCGGAACAGTTCAGTTCGGTCGTCGAGCGGCTGGAGACGCCCAAGCGGGCGGCTGGCTCGGAGAGGTCTACCAGGAGCCGCACTTCGCCTGTCTCCCTTGGCGTCACCCAGGAGGCCGTGGCCCCCACCGCTCCGGTCTCGCCCCGCCCGGTGCTGAACCTGGCCGCGGGCGTGCTCGGCGGGCTGCTGCTCGGTGCCGGGATCGTCGCCCTGCGCGAGACGCTCGACACCACGTTCAAGGCGAGCGAAGCGCTCGGCGAGTTCACCGCACTGCCGGGCCTCGGCACGATTCCGTACGACAGGAACGCCCCCAGGCGGCCGCTCGTCACGGCGGACGCGCACTCGAGGCGCGCCGAGGCCTTCCGCAAGCTGCGCACCAACCTGCAGTTCTCACAGGTCGACGACCCGCCCCGGATCATCGTGGTGACGAGTTCCATGCCGGGCGAGGGCAAGACCAACACCGCCGTGAACCTCGCGCTGTCGCTCGCCGAGGCCGGCGTCTCCACCTGTCTGGTCGACGGCGACCTGCGCCGGCCGTGTGTGGCCCCGGTCTTCGGCCTCGTCGAGGACGCCGGTCTGACCACGGTGCTCATCGGGCAGGCCCGTATCGAGGAGGTGATGCAGCAGGCCGGCCGGCTCTCCGTGCTCGCCGCCGGCGCCGTACCGCCGAACCCCACGGAACTGCTCGCCTCGGCGCGCATGGAGGAAGTGCTGCGCGAGCTGGCCGGTACCTACGAGGTCGTGATCGTCGACACCGCGCCGCTGCTGCCGGTCGCCGACACCGTCGGCCTCGCCTCGCTCACGCAGGGCGCGTTGCTCGTCGTCCGCGCGGCCAAGACCAGCCGGGACCAGGTGCGCACCGCCGCGGAGTCGCTGGAGCGCGTGGGTGTCCGCATTCTCGGCACGGTCTTCAGCATGGCTCCTGTTCCCAAGGGGGGGCGCTACGGCTACGGCCGCTACGGCGCCTATGGACGGTACGGCGAGCTGCCCGCACCTCGTGCGTCCGCCCCCGGGGAGGAGGCCGTCGCGCCCGCGGCGACGCGGCGCACGGGCGAGAAATGACCCGGGTCCTGTTCGTCTGCACGGGCAACGTGCACCGCTCGGTGTTCGCCGAGCGGTTGCTGGCCGTGCGGCTTCCGCCCGGGTCGGCCGTGCGGCCGGAGAGCGCGGGCACCGAGGCGCGGCCCCGGCCCGGTATGGAGAACTCCACGAGGGCCGTGCTGGAGAGGCTGGGCGGGGACGGATCCGGGTTCTCGGCCCGCCCGCTCACCACGCAGCTCGTCGCTGAGGCGGCTCTGGTGCTCGGGCTCGCGCGCGAGCACCGGGAGGCGGCCGTGCGGCTCGCGCCGTCGGCGATGCGCCGCTCCTTCACGCTGAAGGAGTTCGTCCGTCTCGCCGCCGGGGGAGTGGACGGCGCGCGGGCCCGGGACGCCGCGGTCGCCGTGGACGGCTCCATCGCCACGGGTGCCGTGGACGGCCTGCGCGCGGCGGCCGGCAGTGGTGCTGGCGGTGCGGGGGGGTGGGCGGTGTCCGGCGGGATGCTGGACGGGGAAGACCTCGGGGTTGCGGGTGGTTTCGATGGAGTGGTGGCAGCCACGGCCGCCCGTAGAGGTGCCACCGCTCCGGTCGCCGCCGCCGAGGACGACGTCCCCGATCCCTGGGCGCAGCCGCATGATGTGCTGTACGACTGCGCCCGCGAGATCGACCGGGCGGTGAGCCGGCTGGCCCTGTTGCTGGGCGGTGGTGGGGCGAGCGCTTGAGGGCGGGGGCCCGGTGCGTGCGGCGGTCCTGCCGGTCGCGGTGCCCGGGCCCCTGGCGTGGTCCCCGGAGGGCCGCCACGCAGGGTGTTTTCCCTGGTTGCCGAGCGGCGCCGGACGAAAGTTGAGTCTGTTCGACTCAGGTCTGTTGACGCCGCCACGACCCTCGTGCATCCTTGAGCCTGTTCCACTCAAGTCAGCTGGAGGAATCGAAATGGCACGTGCGGTCGGCATCGACCTGGGCACGACTAACTCCGTCGTCAGCGTTCTGGAAGGCGGCGAGCCCACCGTCATCACCAACGCCGAGGGTGCCAGGACCACGCCGTCCGTCGTCGCCTTCGCCAAGAACGGTGAGGTGCTCGTCGGAGAGGTGGCCAAGCGTCAGGCGGTCACCAACGTGGACCGGACCATCCGCTCCGTGAAGCGCCACATGGGCACGGACTGGAAGATCCAGCTCGACGGCAAGGACTTCAACCCGCAGCAGATCTCCGCGTTCATCCTGCAGAAGCTGAAGCGGGACGCGGAGGCTTACCTGGGTGAGAAGGTGACCGACGCGGTCATCACCGTCCCGGCCTACTTCAACGACTCCGAGCGGCAGGCCACCAAGGAGGCCGGTGAGATCGCGGGCCTCAACGTCCTGCGCATCGTCAACGAGCCGACCGCGGCCGCCCTCGCCTACGGCCTCGACAAGGACGACCAGACCATCCTCGTCTTCGACCTCGGTGGCGGCACCTTCGACGTGTCCCTCCTGGAGATCGGCGACGGCGTCGTCGAGGTGAAGGCCACCAACGGTGACAACCACCTCGGTGGTGACGACTGGGACCAGCGCATCGTCGACTACCTGGTCAAGCAGTTCGCCGCCGGCCACGGCGTCGACCTCGGCAAGGACAAGATGGCCCTCCAGCGCCTGCGTGAGGCTGCGGAGAAGGCCAAGATCGAGCTGTCCTCGTCCACCGAGACCTCGATCAACCTGCCCTACATCACCGCGTCCGCCGAGGGCCCGCTGCACCTGGACGAGAAGCTCACCCGGGCTCAGTTCCAGCAGCTGACGGCCGACCTGCTCGAGCGCTGCAAGACGCCGTTCCACAACGTCATCAAGGACGCCGGCATCTCCATCGGCGAGATCGACCACGTCGTCCTCGTGGGTGGCTCCACCCGTATGCCCGCCGTCGCCGAGCTCGTCAAGGAGCTGACCGGTGGCAAGGAGGCCAACAAGGGCGTGAACCCGGACGAGGTCGTCGCCATCGGCGCCTCGCTCCAGGCCGGTGTCCTCAAGGGCGAGGTCAAGGACGTCCTGCTCCTCGACGTCACCCCGCTGTCCCTCGGTATCGAGACCAAGGGCGGCATCATGACCAAGCTCATCGAGCGCAACACCACGATCCCGACCAAGCGGTCCGAGATCTTCACCACGGCCGAGGACAACCAGCCGTCCGTGCAGATCCAGGTCTACC
Source organism: Streptomyces sp. NPDC001156 (assembly GCF_053598275.1). NCBI lineage: Bacteria > Bacillati > Actinomycetota > Actinomycetes > Kitasatosporales > Streptomycetaceae > Streptomyces > Streptomyces sp. NPDC001156. Next base: position 80,825 of record NZ_JBSFJX010000013.1, read on the forward strand.
AGGGCGAGCGTGAGATCGCGGCGTACAACAAGAAGCTCGGCATGTTCGAGCTGACCGGTCTGCCGCCGGCCCCGCGCGGTGTCCCGCAGATCGAGGTGTCCTTCGACATCGACGCCAACGGCATCATGCACGTCACGGCGAAGGACCTCGGCACCGGCAAGGAGCAGAAGATGACCGTCACCGGCGGCTCCTCGCTGCCGAAGGACGAGGTCGACCGGATGCGCCAGGAGGCCGAGCAGTACGCGGAGGAGGACCACCGCCGCCGCGAGGCCGCCGAGACCCGCAACCAGGGCGAGCAGCTCGTCTACCAGACGGAGAAGTTCCTCAAGGACAACGAGGACAAGGTCCCGGGCGAGATCAAGACCGAGGTCGAGGCCGCCGTCGCCGAGCTGAAGGAGACGCTCAAGGGCGAGGACACGGCCGAGATCCGCAGCGCCACGGAGAAGGTCGCGGCCGTCTCCCAGAAGCTCGGCCAGGCCATGTACGCCGACGCCCAGGCCGCGGGCGGTGCCGGTGACGCCGGTGCCGGCCAGGCGAAGGCCGACGACGATGTCGTCGACGCCGAGATCGTCGACGAGGACCGTAAGGACGGTGCCGCGTGACGGAGGAGACCCCGGGCTTCGAGGAGAAGCCCGACGTCCCCTCCGGCGCCACCCCTGATGACGCCGAGCCGCAGGCCGCCTCTTCCTCTCCGAAGGAGGCGGCGGCCCCGGCAGGGGACGCGAACGCACAGACCGCCGGTCTGATGGCACAGCTGGACCAGGTGCGCACTGCGCTCAACGAGCGCACCCTGGACCTCCAGCGCCTCCAGGCCGAGTACCAGAACTACCGTCGCCGCGTCGAGCGCGACCGGATCACGGTCAAGGAGATCGCCATCGCGAACCTCCTGACCGAGCTCCTGCCGGTGCTCGACGACATCGGCCGCGCGCGGGACCACGGCGAGCTCGTCGGCGGATTCAAGTCCGTCGCCGAGTCGCTGGAGACCGTCGCGGCGAAGATGGGTCTGCAGCAGTTCGGCAAGGAGGGCGAGCCCTTCGACCCGACGATCCACGAGGCCCTGATGCACTCGTACGCGCCGGACGTCACGGAGACGACGTGCGTGGCGATTCTGCAGCCCGGGTATCGCTTCGGCGAGCGCACCATCCGCCCCGCGCGGGTGGCCGTCGCCGAGCCGCAGCCGGGGGCGCAGACGGTCAAGGCCGAGGAGACGGGCGAGGCGGGCGACGACAAGGAGAGCGGTGGCCCGGACGAGGGCTGACGTACACCCATACGGCGTAGGGAAGGAGGGACGTCGGGGATGAGCACCAAGGACTTCATCGAGAAGGACTACTACAAGGTCCTCGGCGTCCCCAAGGACGCCACTGAGGCCGAGATCAAGAAGGCGTACCGGAAGCTCGCCCGCGAGTTCCACCCGGACGCCAACAAGGGCAACGCCAAGGCGGAGGAACGTTTCAAGGAGATCTCCGAGGCGAACGACGTCCTCGGCGACCCCAAGAAGCGCAAGGAGTACGACGAGGCCCGCACCCTCTTCGGGAACGGCGGCTTCCGCCCCGGTCCCGGAGCGGGCGGCTCGTTCAACTTCGACCTCGGCGACCTCTTCGGCGGCCAGGGGAGCGCCGGCGGAGGGAACTTCGGCGGCGGCATCGGTGACGTCTTCGGGGGCCTGTTCAACCGCGGCGGCGGCGCGGGCACGCGTACGCAGCCGAGGCGCGGCCAGGACATCGAGTCCGAGGTCACGCTGAGCTTCATGGAGGCGGTGGACGGCGCGACGGTACCGCTGCGCATGTCCTCGCAGGCGCCGTGCAAGGCCTGTTCGGGAACCGGCGACAAGAACGGCACACCGCGTGTGTGCCCGACCTGCGTCGGCACCGGCCAGGTGGCGCGCGGCTCCGGCGGCGGCTTCTCGCTGACCGACCCCTGCCCGGACTGCAAGGGCCGCGGACTCATCGCCGAGCACCCCTGCCTGGAGTGCAAGGGCAGCGGCCGGGCGAAGTCGTCCCGGACGATGCAGGTCCGCATCCCGGCGGGCGTCACGGACGGGCAGCGCATCCGGCTGCGCGGCAAGGGCGGTCCCGGCGAGCGGGGCGGCCCGGCCGGCGATCTGTACGTCGTCGTGCACGTGGACGCGCACCCCGTCTTCGGCCGTAAGGGCGACAACCTGACGGTGACCGTGCCCGTGACATTCGCGGAGGCGACGCTCGGCGCCGACATCCGGGTGCCCACCCTCGGCGGGCCCCCGGTGACGCTGAAGCTGCCCCCGGGCACGCCCAACGGGCGCACCATGCGCGCCCGTGGCAAGGGCGCGGTCCGCAAGGACGGCACCCGCGGCGATCTGCTGGTCACCGTCGAGGTGAGTGTCCCGAAGGACCTGTCGGGGAAGGCTCGTGACGCGCTTGAGGCGTATCGCGAGGCGACCGCGGGCGAGGATCCGCGGGCGGAGCTGTTCCAGGCGGCGAAGGGAGCATGACGAGATGGACGGCCGTCGACGCAACCCGTACGAACTGACCGAGGACAGCCCGGTCTACGTCATCTCGGTGGCGGCCCAGCTCTCCGGACTGCACCCGCAGACGCTGCGCCAGTACGACCGCCTGGGACTCGTGTCCCCCGACCGTACGGCCGGCCGGGGCCGGCGCTACTCGGCCCGCGACATCGAACTGCTCCGTCAGGTGCAGCAGTTGTCGCAGGACGAGGGCATCAACCTGGCCGGCATCAAGCGCATCATCGAACTGGAGAACCAGGTCGTCGCGCTCCAGGCCCGCGTCGCCGAGCTCCAGTCCGCGCTGGACGGCGCGGCGGCGACGATGCGCCAGCGCGAGGCCGCGGTACACGCCTCGTACCGCCGTGACCTGGTGCCGTACCAGGAGGTGCAGCAGACCAGCGCGCTGGTGGTGTGGCGGCCCAAGCGGCAGCAGCAGTCCGACTGAGGTCATGCCGAAGGGGCGGCACCGGAACTCTTCCGGTGCCGCCCCTTCGCGTGCGGCAGGAGCCAGAAGCCGGAGCCAGGAGCCGGTCCCGGATGCCGTGGGCCGAGGGCCTCACGGCCTTCGCGGCTTCCGTTTCGATCGCGCGGCAGTGGTCCGTCTTCTTCGATCTGCCCGGAAACGTGCTGTTGATGGCGAACTGCCGTATGCGGCCCGGGGGATGCGCGTTCGACTCCTCCTGGCGCACGGCGACTGCGGCAGGCGGTGACTCGGCCGACGGAACGTGAGGTAGATCACGTTTGCGGTGGGGTGGTGAACCGCACGCCGTGGTCAACAAGTTGACGGTACGTCGGTTTCCGGATCCCCGCAGGTGGCGGGTGAAATCTTCATCACGCGGAGGTTTGGGGACCGTCCTCGCACCGTTATGCCTTGGTCTTCACTTGACTTCCACCCGGGTGCTGTTGCCATCTCGTTAACCGGTAGTTCTTGACGTCGCATGCCGTCCCCGCGTTGGCTTTCAGCCACCTGGGTCGCAACGCTGCTCCCACGCCCGGAAGGCTTCTGATGTGAACGCTCGTACCACCCGTAGGACCGCTGTGCGTCGTACCGCGATAGCTCTGGCCGCCGCGGCGTCGGCCATCTCGCTCGCCGCATGCGGCGTCATCGACGGAGTCGGCGGGGGCAGCAGTTCCGCGACCCCGAAGAAGGGCAACGACATCACAGTGGGTCTCCTTCTGCCCGAGAAGGAGAACCCCCGGTACGACAAGTTCGACTACCCCATCATCGAGAAGCAGGTCCGTTCCCTCACCGACAACAAGGGCAAGGTCGTCTACGAGAACGCGGACGCGGACGCGGCCAAGCAGAACCAGCAGCTCGACCAGATGATCGCCGACAAGGTGGACGTGCTTCTGGTGGACGCGGTGGACGCCAAGGCCATCGCTCCCGGTGTACAGAAGGCGAAGGACGCGGGCATTCCGGTCATCGCCTACGACCGGCTCGCGCAGGGCCCGATCGATGCGTACATCTCCTTCGACAACGAGCTGGTCGGCCAGGTGCAGGGGCGCGCCCTCGTCGACAAGCTCGGCGCCAACGCCTCCAACAGCAAGATCGTCATGATGAACGGCTCGCCCACCGACCCGAACGCGGCCCAGTTCAAGAAGGGCGCGCTCAGCGAGCTCTCCGGCAAGGTGAACCTCGCCAAGTCGTTCGACACCAAGGACTGGAAGCCGGAGAACGCCAAGGCGAACATGCAGGGGGCGATCCGGGCCATCGGGCTGAGCAACATCGCCGGTGTCTACTCCGCGAACGACGGCATGGCGGGCGCCATCATCGACGCGCTGAAGGAGGCCGGCGCCACGAAGATCCCGCCGGTGACCGGACAGGACGCGGCGCTGGACGCAGTGCAGCGGATCCTTTCGGGCGAGCAGTACATGAGCGTGTACAAGTCGTACCCCGAAGAGGCCAACAACGCCGCGGAGATGGCGGTGTCCAAGGTCCAGGGCCGCTCGATCGAGTTCGACGCGCTGACCCGCGACAAGGTCGACAGCCCGACGCAGAAGCAGATCCCGTCGATGCTGGTGCCGGTGGTCGCGCTCACCAAGGACAACATCAAGGACACGGTGATCCAGGACAGCATCTACACCGTCCAGGAGATCTGCACCCCCAAGTACAAGACGTACTGCGACGCCAACGGCATCAAGTGACCCACGCGGTGGGCGGGCGCCGTCGTCCGCCCACCGGCGGCCCGGGCGTTCTCACATCGCCCGGGTGAACTCCACCGGCGCTCCCGGCGGTCCTCCCGCCGTCCCCTCGGCCACCCACCACGCGTCGGCCAACGTGTGAACGTTGAACATGTCTGCCATGCCCGGACGCCGAGTGCCTCACTCGGCGCGCCGATCCCCCAGTGGTTTCCGGAAGCGCACACGACCGCGCGCCGCGGTGCCTGCCGCGACTCCGTCAGCTTGCTGCAGTGAAAGTTCCTGAGGCCCGGATGATCAGGGATACATCAGGTCATTCCTGGGCGCTCCGGTGCGGGACCTGTGTTGCGGAGGCGGGCGGCTCCGCGCATAGTTGCGCTGCGAAGGCGTGCGGACACGGTGCAAACGGCCGTGTCCGGACGCGTGCGAGGACGTCGCTGGTGAGCTGAGCAGCTCAGGACGCCGGAGCCAGGAGTCGGAGCCAGGGGTGGAAGATGGCCGGGGATGGGACGGAGACGCATCCGCACGGCGCTGACCGGCTCTGCGAGGCCGGCAACCGCGTGTACTCCCGGGCCGTACGCCGGGGCCGGTTGCCCCGCGCGGACGCCGAGCCGGTGCCCTGCCTGCTGGAACTCGCGCTGCTGCACCCGGACCCCGACGACATGGACTGGCTGGTGCCGACCTCCCCGCAGGAGGTCATGACCCGGCTGCTGCGCGGCGTGTACGAGGAGGTCAGCGCGAGTCAGGCGCGGCTCGGGACCGCGGTGGCCGGGGTCGAGTGGTACGGAGGGCTCGGCGGCCGCGAGCAGGGTCCTGGGGAGGGCGTGGCGATCAGGGTCCTGGACGGGCTGTCGCGGATCCGCGCCGCCATGGACGAGGCGACGGAGCAGTGCGCGTCCGAGGTGCTGACGGTGCAGCCGGGCGGTATCCGCCGCGAGGACGAGCTCTCCGAGGGCCTGCACCGGGCCATGGAGATGCGCCGTAGGGGCGTGCGCATGCGCGACCTGTACACACATGTCGCCCGGCACGGCCAGGGCCTGCACAACTACATGGAGCTGATGGGTGACGCGGCCGAGGCGCGCACCCTCGACGAGGTGCCCGAGCGCCTGATTCTCTTCGACCGCAAGGTCGCCTTCATCCCGGCGAACGCGGACCGCACGATCGCGCTCGAACTGCGCCACCCTGCGCTGGTCGACTACCTGATGACCGTCTTCGAGCGCCTGTGGCGCCTCGCGATCCCGCTCACCTCGCCGCTCCCCGAGACGGGCATCGACGGCATCACGCACCGGGAGCGCTCGATCGCGGCGCTGCTCGCGGAGGGCCACCAGGACGCGGTGGTCGCCGAACGTCTGGGCATCAGCGTCCGCACCTGCCGCGCGCACATCGCCCGGCTCTCGGAGACCCTGGGCGCGGCGAGCCGGACGCAGCTCGGGGTCCGTATCGCCCAGGCGGGCCTGGACGGCCCCGTGCGCGCCACGGAACTGCTCCCGGTCACCGCTCCCGCCGTTCGGGAATCCCCGGCCGACCTGTGAGCGATACGGGGTGCGCCGGGCGCCCGCTGCCGAGCGGCGGCGGTGATGCCTCCTCGCGGGCATCCTCGGGGTGACTCGAGAAGCAGAGTGACTCTCGGGGGCGCGTGGCCGACCGGGTTGCGCCGTAGTGCCGTGTCGGCACCGCGGTGAGGCTGATCTTCCCGTCCTGGTCGGGGCGTTGGGTGATGAGGAGACCGAGCTGCGGTATCTGGTCGAGGCGTTGTGCCCCCGTGCGGCCGCCGAAGGCCGAACCGGCCACGCTCGGCAGCGACTTCGACATCCATGGCTGGGGGCCGGAGCCGGAGCCCGCGGGCTCCCTATTCCGCGTCGGCGCCCGGGTCGGTGTGGTTCGGCCCTGGCGGGCCCGCGACCCGTCGCGCGGGCGCGGCCGCGTCACTGCGCCCGGTCGTCGCCCGGTTCGTCCCGGCTCAGGATCCCCGACTGCGCTATGAGGTAGCCGAGTTGGGCCCGGCTGCCGCTGCCCAGCACCGTGGCCAGCTTGGCTATGTGGGCGCGGCAGGTGCGCACGTTCATGCCCAGCCGACGGGCGATGGCCTCGTCGACGTGGCCCTCCACGAGGAGTTTCGCGATGGAGTGCTGGATGTTCGTGATGCCGCCGGCGGCGGTTTCGTAGGGGGCGCCCGCACTCAGCGGGACCGCCCGGTCCCACATGAACTCGAACACCTTGATCAGATAGCGGACGAGTCCCGGCTGCCGCAGCTCCAGCGCGACCTGCTGGTCGTCCCGGGTGGGGATGAAGGCGACGGTCTCGTCGCAGATGATGAGTCGTTCGACCAGTTCGTCGATGGTGCGGTACTCCACCTTGCCGGCGGCCAGCTGGGCGACGTACGCCAGTTTCTCCGGGTTGTGCCTGGCCGTGTGCTGGTACAGGGTCCGGATCCGCACCCCGCGGTCGACCAGCGGCCGGTCGCGTTCCAGCCCGCGCAGCAGGCTGCGTTCGGTGTAGCGGTCGCTGGGCTGGATCGTGAGCACCTCGGTCTGGCACTGTGAAGTGGCCAGGTTGAGCGCCGCGTTGATGCGTTCGCCGCCCTCCAGGACGGTGAGGGAGTCGCCGGCGGAGCCCGTGTGCGCGCTCAGGGCCATGAACGGCTGGAACGCGTCGGTGAGTTCGATCGACTGCCGTCGGCGGTCGCTGATCTCGCGCTCTATGGGATTGAGACGCTGAGCCAGGGCTACCGACGCGGGGACGGGGCGCAGCCAGTCCGAGTCGTCGGGGTCGGGGTGGAGAAGCGCGAACTCCATGAGGCAGGGAGCCGGCTCCACCTCGGCGCGGGCGATCCGTCCCGTGCGGAGGGCAATCGCGTAGAGGCGACCCCCTTCCTCGCACATCTCGGTCACCGGATGGGGATGTGCAACTTCAGTCCGATTCGTTGCCAAATCTCCACCCCCCAGGGTCCTGAACATGCAGGAACATGATGCATCGATTATGTGGCCACCATGTGCCCGAATGAGCCATCGCCGTACCGGACGGGGGAAGAGGGGACCTTGACGTGAGGACGAGGCCGACTATGGGTAAGAAAATGCTTCGCTCGGTGCTTGCCGTCGCCTTCACCGCTGTTGTGGCCTTGGGCGCGCTGAGTGGCCTCACCGGCGAGAAGGGTGACAGTCGAGCTGACACCAGCTGGCCGGCGGTGGTCAAGTCCACTGCACACGTCAACGACACCAGCTGGCCCGTGATGCCCGCGGACGGCCGTGTGAGGGGCTGACGTGACCAATCCTCCCGACGACCGCTCGTTCCGGCGGGAAATGGCCACCGCCTACCGTTCCGGCTGGCACTTCATCGACCTGGTCACAGCCATTCCCCACAGTGGCGACTCGTTGATGGTGACGGTGTTCGGAGAACCTGTGGTCGTCACCCGGGACGATGAAGAGGACGTGCGGGCATACCGTCTTCTGCGGCGGCCTCGGGGGGCGCCACAGCCGGTGCGGTGTGCCATACGGTACGGAATGATCTTTGTGAACCTCGACCGGGGTGACCACCGGCTGGCCGAGCCGGACACTCCGGGAGTGAGGGCCATCTCAGCCACCCCCCGCAGTGCCTGACGCGATTCCCCCGTCGTAACAGATCGCTCAGGTGCTTCCCCCCCGCAGCGGCGTCACCGTGACCTGAACACGGTGACGCCGCTGCAGTTTCCCGGGACATCTCCGGACATCCACCGAAGCCGTAGATGGCCGGAATCAGCCGCGCCCCGACGCCCGGGTCAAGATGATCTCGATCACCACTCGTGAGGGGTTGGGCGACGGCACCCGTCCGTAGCGCTCGGCGTAGCGCCGCTCCGCGTCGGCGATCCGCTCCGGGTCCGCCGAGATCCGGGCGCGGCCCTCCAGTGTCGCCCAGCGCCGTCCGTCCACCTGGCAGACCGCGACCTGCGCCCCGTCCGGGCCCGCGGCCGCCACGTGCCCCACCTTCGCGCTCGCCTTGTTGGTGATCACCCGCGCCAGCCCCGCCTCGGGGTCGTAGGTCACTCCGACCGGAACGACGTGCGGGCTGCCGTCCGGGCGCAGGGTGGTCAGCGTGCACAGGTGCCGCTCCCGCCAGAACCTGAGGTACGAGGTGTCGGGCGCGCCCGGGTCTACGGAGTAAGTGGCCATGGTTCGGAACTTAGTGGGTGTCCCTCCCGTCCACCGCCTTGAGTGGAATAGACTCAACTTTGTGCAGGTTGCTTCAGTCACACTGGAAGACCTGAAAGACCTGCAAGAGAACGTCTGAGCGCGGCCGATGCAAGGAGGAGAAGGCGAACGTGGACGCGGAGCTGACCAACAGGAGCCGGGACGCGATCAATGCGGCCAGTAACCGGGCCGTGTCCGAGGGCCACCCGGACCTCACCCCCGCCCATCTGCTCCTCGCGCTGCTCGAGGGGCAGGACAACGAGAACATCATCGACCTGCTGGCCGCCGTCGACGCCGACCAGGCCTCCGTGCGGGCCGGTGCCGAGCGCGTGCTCGCCGGTCTGCCCAGCGTGACAGGCTCGACCGTCGCGCCGCCCCAGCCCAACCGCGAGCTGCTGGCCGTGATCGCCGATGCGACCCAGCGCGCCAAGGACCTCGGTGACGACTACCTTTCCACCGAGCACCTGCTCATCGGCATCGCCGCGAAGGGCGGCGCAGCCGGGGACGTACTGTCCCGGCAGGGAGCGAACGCCAAGAAGCTCCTGGACGCATTCCAGAAGACCAGGGGAGGACGCCGGGTGACGACCCCGGATCCGGAGGGCCAGTACAAGGCGCTCGAGAAGTTCGGCACCGACTTCACCGCCGCCGCGCGCGACGGCAAGCTGGACCCGGTCATCGGCCGGGACCAGGAGATCCGCCGCGTGGTGCAGGTGCTCTCCCGCCGTACGAAGAACAACCCGGTGCTGATCGGTGAGCCCGGCGTCGGCAAGACCGCCGTCGTGGAGGGGCTCGCCCAGCGGATCGTGAAGGGCGACGTGCCCGAGTCCCTGAAGGACAAGCGGCTGGTCGCGCTGGACCTCGGCGCCATGGTCGCGGGTGCCAAGTACCGCGGCGAGTTCGAGGAGCGCCTGAAGACGGTCCTCGCCGAGATCAAGGACTCCGACGGCCAGATCATCACCTTCATCGACGAACTGCACACCGTCGTGGGCACCGGCGCCGGCGGCGACTCCGCCATGGACGCCGGCAACATGCTCAAGCCGATGCTTGCCCGCGGTGAACTGCGCATGGTCGGCGCCACGACCCTGGACGAGTACCGCGAGCGGATCGAGAAGGACCCCGCGCTGGAGCGGCGCTTCCAGCAGGTGCTGGTCGCCGAGCCGACCGTCGAGGACACCATCGCGATCCTGCGCGGGCTCAAGGGCCGGTACGAGGCGCACCACAAGGTGCAGATCGCGGACAGCGCGCTGGTCGCGGCCGCCACCCTCTCGGACCGGTACATCACCTCCCGCTTCCTGCCCGACAAGGCCATCGACCTGGTCGACGAGTCGGCCTCGCGGCTGCGGATGGAGATCGACTCGTCCCCGGTCGAGATCGACGAGCTCCAGCGCGCCGTGGACCGGCTGCGCATGGAGGAGCTGGCCCTGAGCAAGGAGACCGACCAGGCCTCCAAGGAGCGGCTGGAGAAGCTGCGCCGCGACCTCGCCGACAAGGAGGAGGAGCTGCGCGGCCTGACCGCCCGCTGGGAGAAGGAGAAGCAGTCCCTCAACCGCGTCGGTGAGCTGAAGGAGAAGCTCGACGAGCTGCGCGGCCAGGCCGAACGCGCCCAGCGCGACGGCGACTTCGACAGCGCGTCCAAGCTGCTGTACGGCGAGATCCCGGCCGTCGAGAAGGAGCTGGAGGCGGCCTCGGAGGCCGAGGAGGAGGCGTCCAAGGGCACGATGGTCAAGGACGAGGTCGGCCCCGACGACATCGCGGACGTCGTGGCCTCCTGGACCGGTATCCCCGCCGGACGGCTCCTCGAAGGCGAGACGCAGAAGCTGCTGCGCATGGAGGACGAGATCGGCAAGCGGCTCATCGGCCAGGGCGAGGCCGTGCGCGCGGTGTCCGATGCCGTGCGCCGCAGCCGGGCCGGTATCGCCGACCCGGACCGCCCGACCGGCTCGTTCCTCTTCCTCGGCCCCACCGGTGTCGGCAAGACCGAACTGGCCAAGGCGCTGGCCGACTTCCTCTTCGACGACGAGCGGGCGATGGTCCGCATCGACATGTCGGAGTACGGCGAGAAGCACAGCGTCGCCCGGCTGGTCGGCGCGCCCCCCGGGTACGTCGGCTACGAGGAGGGCGGACAGCTCACCGAGGCCGTGCGCCGGCGCCCGTACAGCGTGGTGCTGCTGGACGAGGTGGAGAAGGCCCACCCCGAGGTCTTCGACATCCTTCTCCAGGTGCTGGACGACGGCCGCCTGACGGACGGTCAGGGCCGCACGGTCGACTTCCGCAACACCATCCTGGTGCTGACCTCCAACCTCGGCAGCCAGTTCCTGGTGGACCCGCTGACCAGCGAGGAGGAGAAGAAGGAACAGGTCCTCGAGGTGGTCCGGGCCTCCTTCAAGCCCGAGTTCCTCAACCGGCTCGACGACTTCGTGGTCTTCTCGGCGCTGTCGAAGGCCGAGCTGAGCCGGATCGCCCAGCTCCAGATCGCCCGCCTGGCCAAGCGCCTGGCCGAGCGGCGCCTGACGCTGGAGATCACGCCCGAGGCGCTGGCCTGGCTGGCGGACGAGGGCAACGACCCGGCGTACGGCGCCCGCCCGCTGCGCCGCCTGGTCCAGACGGCCATCGGCGACCGGCTGGCCAAAGAGATCCTGGCCGGCGAGATCAAGGACGGCGACACGGTACGGGTGGACACCTTCGGCGACGGGCTGATCGTGGGCCCGGCGTCCGGCAAGACGCTCTGAGCGCCGGCGCCGGTCCCCGGCGCGGGCCTGCGGATGGACGAGGGCGGTGCCTCCGCCCTCGTCCATCCGCCGTGATCTCCCACCTCGCCGACCTGGGGCAAGGCGTCGTGAACGGGTCGTCCCGGTCCTCCGCGTACGCGTACACGGCCCCCTGACCACAGCGGACACACCGTCGCGAAAGCCGCCCACAGTCGCTGCCGGATCGTGTGGACATGCTCCGTCTCCACACCGCCGGGCGGCGACGAGCGGCCGGATCCTGTCCGCCTCCGGCGGACACACCCTGCCCGGGGTTGCCACCCCCCTCCCCGCATGGGGGAGGATGGCGGAATCCGTACGAAGGGAAGAACACGGTGAGCATCGACCCGTCCTCGATTCCGAACTTCGGGGGCCAGCCCGAGCCGCAGCCGCAAGGACCGGCGGGCCCCGTGGTTCCGGATCAGGACCTCGTGAAGCAGCTCCTGGACCAGATGGAGCTCAAGCACCTCGTCGACGAAGAGGGAGACCTCGTCGCGCCGTGGGAGCAGTTCCGGACGTACTTCATGTTCCGCGGCGAGGCCGACCAGCAGGTCTTCTCGGTACGCACGTTCTACGACCGGCCGCACAAGATCGATGAGAAGCCGCAGCTGCTGGAGTCCATCGACGACTGGAACCGGCGCACCCTGTGGCCCAAGGTCTACACCCACACGCACGACGACGGCACCGTCCGCCTCATCGGTGAGGCGCAGATGCTGATCGGCACGGGCGTCAGCCTCGAGCACTTCGTCTCGTCGACTGTCAGCTGGGTGCGGGCCGCCATCGAGTTCGACCGGTGGCTCGTCGAGCAGCTCGGTCTCACGGAGGACGTCGACGACTCGGAGAAGCCCGAGGACGACGAGGAGTAGATCCGGCCGGCAGACCAGACCCGGCTAGAGGGGCGACCGGGCCAGCACCACGACATACGCCCCATAGATGAACGAGAGCCCGGCCAGGGCGCTCGCCACCACGGTGGCGTGCCACGGCCGGGCTCTCGCCGTCCGCACCAGTGCCCGCGCCACCACGATCAGCAGCGGGAACGCCGGCAGCAGGAAACGCGGCTTGCACTCGAAGAACCCGGAACCGCCGAGCGCGACGACCAGCAGCACGCCGCTGTAGACGACCAGTGGCAGCGGGGCCCGGTCGGCGACGAGCAGCGCGAACAGCACCGTGCTCACGGCGGCGATCGCCAGCGCCATCGGGAAGAGCACACGGCTGCCGTGCAGCATCAGGTGCTCGGCGAACCGCAGCGATCCCTGGCCGAAGTCGAAGCGCGACCCCCACAGTCGCTGCACGGTGAAGTAGCCGCCGAACAGGTCGTGCCTGCGGTGGCCCACCCACAGCACATAGCCGGCCCAGCCGAGGGGCGCGAGCGCCGCGCCCATCCACAGCCTGTGGGAAACTCCGCGCCCGCGCCTGAGCCATACCTCCTGGGCGGCCGCCGCGAGGACCGCCGCGGCGACCGCGAAGCCGTTGGGCCGGGACAGCCCGGCGAGCGCCGCGAGCGTCCCCGCCCAGATCCAGCGGCCGGTGAGGGCCGAGTACAGCGACCAGGCGGCGAACGCGGTCAGCAACGGCTCCGTGTAGGCCATCGACAGCACCACGGAGTGCGGGAGGAGCCCCCAGAGGGCGACGAGGACGATGGCCACGGCGGGGCCGTACAGCCGCAGGCCGAGCTGGTGGATGCCGTACGCGGCGACCGCAGCGGCCGTCCAGGACACCAGAAGTCCGGCCGTGATCCGGTCGAGCGGGCCGAGCGTGGTGAGGGCGCGGATCAGTGCCGGGTACAGCGGGAAGAACGCCAGGTCGCTGTGGATGCCGTGGCGGGTGTGCTGGGTGAGCCCGTAGCCGTGCGTCGCGATGTGCAGGTACCAGACGGAGTCCCAGGAGCGTCCGAACAGGAGCAGGGGCCGCTTGCCCGTGGCCCGGGCGACGACCACGAGCACGAGGCCGCCGCACAGCCGGGCGGCCACGAAGAGCCCCAGGGCGGTGAGGGCCGAGGCCGGCACTCGCCTCCGTCTCCGCTCGGCCGGCCGGACACGGTCGCGGTTGTTCGGGTCCCTTACGGCAGGGGCCGGAATGGTGCTGGCGTGCGTCACACCCGCACCATGCGTCGATCACGACCGTTTTGCGAACCTTGCACGGCCGTGCGGACGGGAAATCCCACGCCTGGGGGTGCGCTCGGTTGACGGCCAGGGGTGCCACGGGCTATCGGGCGGCGAGCCGCGTATCCGGCATGCGGCCGGTGGTCTCAGCCCGCGAGGGCCTTGAGCCGCTGGGCGACTTCTCCAGGATCTCCACGCGCTTGCAGCCGGTGAAGACATGAGCAGCAACGGGAAGCCGTGGCGCTCCAGCGTCAACAGACCCGCCGACCTGCCGGGTCTCACCAGGACGCAAGGGGGCCCGTGAGCGTTCCGACGTTCCGGCCGATGACGACGCCGCACCAGACGATTGACCCGAATGGGGACCTCGATATCTACGCCCGGAAGTCCGCCCCCCGTAAAGGGCAGCGAGACACAGAGCTGAGCGTGGGCCAGCAGATCGAGGCCAGCGCGCCACGACGGCTGAACTGGCCGCTGCGTAGCGCATGGCAAAGCGCCGTAGAGACCTGGGAAGTTTCCGGAGCCTCTACGGGGCTTTCCGCTGTGCGCTACGCGCTTGCGCCGCCTAGGGCTTCATGTCCCGAATCGCTGCGCCGATATCCCGCGCGCTGTCGACGAATACCGGCAGGTCTGCTGCCGGGTTGTCCGCAACTGCTCCAGCAGCGAGCGGCAGCACTTCGCCGAGTGACTCGACCACGCGCGCCAGGATGAAATTTGCTTCATCCGCGCTGAGCGCCGGTCCCTCGACCATTGCGCTGGCCAGCGCGTACCAGGTGGCTGCCGCTTCCAGCGTGAAGGTGTCTGCCGCTTTGTCCAGTGCGCTGCCTGGTTCCGTTACGGCGTACGCCTGCTTGCCCGTCGCTGCGTCGTACCCGAGTCGCCGCATCATGCTGCACTCTCCTGGGGCCCGTACGGGTAGTCAATGCCGAACGTTGCGAGCGCTGCCGCTGCGCCCCGTTCCCGCTGGCGCCATCGCTCTTGCGCTTGCTCGTGTGCGAGCACGTACGGCCGGATGAGAGGCAGCGTGTCAGCATCGATCACGTCAACGGGGCGCGGAGCGAGGGGAGTTGGCAGCGCACGGGCCGGTGCTGTCGACACGACTTCCGCCCGATGAGCGCCACGGGGCGGCAGAAACCACGCAAGTAGCGCGGCGATAAGGTTGCGCATAGCCGAGACTCCGTTTCTCGGTCAGCCCCGTTTCGCTGCTAGTCCCAGCGGAGCGGGGCGCTGCTGTTTCGGAGCTACCACCCTACGGGACCTTGCTACAGCTAGCTATCCCTCGCCGTAATCCGCTGTAGCATTCAGCCTTGATCATGTGGAACTTGATCCGACCCGTGCCAAGTGGGTGCAGATTTCAGCGGAACTTGAGCGGCGCATCGACGCTGGCGAGTACCCGGCCGGATCGAAGCTGCCCGGCATCCTCGCGCTGTGTGGTGAGTTCTCCGTCGCCCAGGTGACAGCGCGGAAGGCTCTTGCAGACCTGCGGGAGCGCGGACTCATCCGGACTGAGAACGGGATCGGTTCGTTCGTCATCGGTCCGGCTTCCGAGCAGCAGTAAGGGCCGGTCACCATCGCTCGGTAACCGACCCCCGCGCGCTGAGGGCCTGGTGTATGTGGTCAGCGGACGGGGGTACTTCGTGGCGTCTGCCGGTGCGTAGCCGCAGGTCAGACAGCCTGTCGATTGCTGCGCGCAACTTATCGGTACGCTTGCAGAAGGCGAAGCGGACGAACGGGGCGCCGGCCTCGCGGTGGTCGTAGAAGACCGCGTTGGGGATGGCGACGACGCCCGCCCGCTCCGGCAGGGTGCGGCAGAAGGCGAAGCCGTCGCTCTCGCCGAGGGGCCGGATGTCGGTGGTGACGAAATACCTGCCGGCCGTCCTGAAGACGTGGAGGCCCGCCTTCGCGAGCCTGGCGGCGAGCAGGTCCCGCTTGGCCCGCATGTCCTCCCGGAAGTTCTCGAAGTAGGTTTCGGGCAGGGCGAGGGCCTCGGTGACGGCGCCCTGGAACGGGCCGGACGACACATAGGTCAGGAACTGATTGGCCGAGCGCACCGCCGTGACGAGCCCGGGCGCGGCGGTCACCCAGCCGACGCCTCGTTCACGTACTTATATCGTGCGACAGGGCCCACCGAGGGGATCTCCAGCACCGCAGTCGGAGCCAGCCGCAGAACCTGTCCGGACCGATCTCACAGCCGTACCGACGGGCTCGGTGGCGCGGCACTGTCCGTCGTATTCTGACCGCACACGGGAAGGAGCCGTCCATGAGCATCGACGCGATCGTGCACACCGAGTTCCCCGAGGGGTACACGGTCCTGTTCGGGGCCGACGGAAAGGTGATCATGACTCCGCAGAGCGAAGAGCACTCCAGCACCATCAGATCGATGCAGATCGACTCCGCTCTCGCTCTTGGCCGTCACGCGAAGGTCACCTCCGACGTCTACATCGACTTCCCCGCCGACGAGAACTCCGCCCCGGACCTGGCCATCCTCCGTGAGGATGCCCGCCGGGAGGGCAAGCGCTACAGCTTCGAGGACGTCCTGCTGATCTCCGAGGTCGTCTCGACCTCCTCCGCGCGCAAGGACTACGACGACTGCACCACGAAGTACGGCCGCTACGGCATCCCGATCTACCTGGTCGTGGACCCCTACGCCCAGGAGGTCGTCCTCCACACCCAGCCGACCGACACTGGTTACATCGCGGCGCACACCCACAAGTACGGCACGGGCAAGCTCCCCATCCCCCTGGCCGACGGCCGCACCTTCACCCTCGACCTCGACGAACTCCCGCGCCCGGAGCCCGAGTCGGACGCCCGCTGACCAAGGGCTCCCGGTACGGCCGTGCCGTCGGCGCCCCGTCGAGGGCGCGGTCTGGCCTGGCCGGCGGCAGCCGTGGATCTCGGCCTGGGGCACCCGGTCAGGCAGGGGACGTCCGCCCTCCAGCGAACTCTGGCGCGGGCGCCATGTCGGCAAGAGGGCCCGCAAGCGGCGCCGTTGACCAGCGGCGACACCGCCCAGTGCCGCAGGCGCGGGGAGAGACCGACACGGGGACGGAGTCGGGGAAATCGGTGGGTCCCGGCATCGTCCGCTACCTGGTCAGCCCAGAGACCGCCACTGCGATCGTGGTGTACGCCTTTCCGCGGCACCCGACAACGAATGGCCCTCAAGCGCTTCGCGTCCTCCCGATCGCGACGACCTCGCCCTACCCGCTAACTTACGAGTGTTTTGAGCCGCGCCGCGGCTTCCTCCAACACGTCTGACCGTTTACAGAAGGCGAAGCGGACGAACGGGGCGCCGGCCTCGCGGTGGTCGTAGAAGACCGCGTTCGGGATGGCGACGACGCCGGCGCGCTCCGGCAGGGTGCGGCAGAAGGCGAATCCGTCGTTCTCACCCAGGGGCCGGATGTCGGTGGTGACGAAATACGTGCCGGCCGTCCTGAAGACGTGGAAGCCTGCCTCCGCGAGCCCGGCGGCGAGCAGGTCCCGCTTGGCCCGCATGTCCTCCCGAAACTTCTGGAAGTAGGTCTCGGGCAGGGCGAGGGCCTCGGCGACGGCGTACTGGAACGGGCCGGACGACACATAGGTCAGGAACTGCTTGGCCGAGCGCACCGCCGTGACGAGCCCGGGCGCGGCGGTCACCCAGCCGACCTTCCAGCCCGTGAAGGAGAAGGTCTTCCCGGCCGAGCCGATCGTGACGGTCCGCTCGCGCATGCCCGGGAACGTGGCGAGCGGCACGTGCTCGGCGTCGTCGAAGACCAGGTGCTCGTACACCTCGTCGGTGACCACGAGCAGATCGCGTTCGACGGCGAGGGCGGCGATCGCGCGCAGTTCCTCGCGGGTGAGCACGGTGCCGGTCGGGTTGTGCGGGGTGTTGATCAGCAGCAGGCGGGTGCGGTCGGTGACGGCGTCGCGCAGTTCGTCGAGGTCGAGCCGGAAGCCGCCGCCCTCCTCGTGGTGCGGCCGCAGGGTGACCGGTACGCGCCTGCCTCCCGCCATCGCGATGCAGGCGGCGTAGGAGTCGTAGTACGGCTCCAGGGCGATCACCTCGTCACCGGGCTCCAGGAGCGCCAGCAGGGTCGCCGCGATGGCCTCGGTGGCGCCCGCGGTGACCAGCACCTCGGTGGCGGGGTCGTACGACAGGCCGTAGCGGCGCTGCTGGTGCGCGGCGATCGCCTCGCGCAGCTCGGGGATGCCGGGGCCCGGCGGGTACTGGTTGCCGCGCCCGTCGCGCAGCGCCCGTACGGCGGCCTCGCGGACCTCCTCGGGGCCGTCCGTGTCGGGGAAGCCCTGCCCGAGGTTGATGGACCCGGTGCTCACCGCGAGGGCCGACATCTCGGCGAAGATCGTCGTCCCGAACTCGGCGAGCCGGCGGTTGAGGAGGGGGCGTGCGCTCGAGGTCATGGCCGCCATCCTGCGCCCAAGCTCTGGATTTCCTCAACTCACCTTCACGGACGGCCGTGTGTGCCGGAACCCGAAGCACCGCCTCCGAGGAGGGGAGAGTCGTCGTGGGCTGCCGTCATCCGCCGTCGTCGGTCACCCCCCGGACGGCCCACAGACGGCCTGGCGCGCACATGTCTATGGAGGCCGGTGCTGGGGTGCTGTACTCCGCTCCTGTACCGCAGGCCGCCGCCAACCGTTTCCTGCGGTTCCCCGTCGTCGCCACTCGTCGCAGTGGCGGTCAGATGTACCCCTCGCCGAGAAATCGCCACAAAATGCGCGAACGTAAAGGAAGAGGCTGTTTCGGTATGTGCCAGGGAGCCACTGGATGGACGCCTCGGACGAACTTCTTCAAAGGGATGACCCGTCGGCTCTCTTGACGATGGGCGGTGCCATCCACAGCCTCAACGCGGCGATGGCCACGGCGCTGGGCAGGCCGGCGGAGCAGTGCCTGGGACGCGACTTCGGCGATCTGTGTCCTGCGAGCCAGCGGATGTCTGCCGGGATTCTCGTGGCGACCGCCGCCAGGACGGAGACGGTCGCGATGCGGGTGCTGGAGTTCCCCGGGCCGGGCGGAGCATCCGTCGCCTGCTTGCTCCAGGCGCAGCCGGTGAAGGATCCCTCCACTGACGAGCATCTGGTCTGGGTGCACGCCCTGGACGCGCGCAACGACCTGGCCAGCCTGCTGATCCCGTACCGGCTGGCCACCGAGGCCGCCGACCTCGGCCTGTGGATGTACTCACCCCAGGGGCAGCAGCTGGAGTGGCTCAGTGGGCTGCCCGCCCTGGTCGCGCTCTATCCGGATCCCACCGCGCCGCTCTCCAGAGTGATCTCGGCGGTGCACGCCGACGACCGGGAGGCCTTCCGGCAGCTGCTGCGCTCGGCCCCCAACCAATCCCCCTGGGTGAGGCTGCGGTATCTCACCCCGCACGACGGCTGGCACCACCTGGCCGTTCAGACCCGCCGGATCCAGCTGGGGTACGGCGGCCCCGAACGGATCTTCGGGCTGGTCCGCGACGACACCAAGCAGGAGGAGCGCAAGAAGAAGGCGCAGGCCGCACTGACCGCCGAGCGGCAGCGCGCCAAGGAGGTCGCGGACTTCTCCTCTGCCTTGATCACCGCGGCCACGGAGCAGGAACTGCGGCAGGTCGTCCTGACCCGGCTCGCCGCGACCTTCGGCGCCAGGGGTGCCCTGCTCGCACTCGTCGACGACGGCCGCCTGAACGTCTACTCCGACGCCGGGATATCCATGCGGGAGGCCCAGGCCCGGCAGGGCATGCCGCTGGACCATCCCAGCGCGCTGCCCGAGGCGATCCGCACCGGCGAGCAGCTCTTCATCACCGGGCGTGAGGATTACATCCGCCGCTGGCCGCACGGGGTCGGATATCCGCGGCTCGGCCGGCTCGGCTCCGACTACACGATCTCCGTCACGCCCCTCAGCGAGACCGGCGATCCGCCACTGGGGGCGTGGATGGTGTTCTACGGCAGCGGACACCACCCCTCGTTGGAGGAGCGGACCCTCATGGACACGCTGGCCGACCTGGCAGGCCAGGCGCTGCGGCGCATCAGACTGCAGCAGACACGCGTCGAGCTCGCCACGGCCTTGCAGCAGACCATGCTTCCCATGCTGCCCGAGCACCTCCCGGGCCTGGAGGTCGCCGCCGGCTACCGGCCGAGCCAGGACGGGCTGGACATCGGCGGGGACTGGTACGACGCCTTCGTGATGCCCGACGGCGCGATCGCGCTGGAGATCGGCGATGTCCAGGGGCACGACGTGGACGCCGCCGCCTTCATGGGGCAGGTCCGTTTGTCCGTCCGTGCGATCGCCGCCCAGGAACCGGATCCGGCAGCCGTGCTGACCCGTACCAACAAGCTGCTGACCACGATGGGTCCCGCACGATTCGCCAGCTGCACCATGCTGCAGGTCGATCCGCACGACGGACGGGTCACCGGCACCAGCGCGGGCCATGTGCCGGTGCTGTGCGCGCACAGGGACGGCAGCCACGAGGTCCGTGAGCTGCCGGGCGGGCCGGTCCTGGGAGTCGTGCCCGGTACCGAGTACCGCGAGGGGACCTTCA
Organism: Streptomyces sp. NPDC001156; assembly: GCF_053598275.1. NCBI lineage: Bacteria > Bacillati > Actinomycetota > Actinomycetes > Kitasatosporales > Streptomycetaceae > Streptomyces > Streptomyces sp. NPDC001156. Next base: position 100,958 of record NZ_JBSFJX010000013.1, read on the forward strand.
CCCTGGGCGAGGACAGCGCGCTGGTCATGGTCACCGACGGGGTGGTCGAGGGACCGGGCCTGACGCTGGAGGCCGGACTGGAGCGGGCCGGAACACTGGCCGCCCAGGCCGTCCACGAAGGGCTGGACGCCAAGGAGACCGCCGACCGCATCCTCGACGCGGCGGTCGCGGTCGACCACCTCGACGACGTGGCCGTGCTGGTCATCCGACGCACATGACGACGCCCGCGTCCTCACGCACCCTCTCTGCGGACCCCCTGCAAGGCCCTCTCTTCGGTGCAGGTCAGGGGCCTTTTTCGCGTCGTGACCCTCAGAATTTCCTCAACTCTGCTTTGGCGTGGGGAGCGTGGGGGCATCCCCCGTGCACCCAGGAACACAGGGGCCCACGGGGGGCCGGTCCGGGGGTTCGAAAGGGGGACGGTGCCATGGTCTTCGGTATCGGTCTGGCGATCATCTGCATCGCTTTGGTCGCGCTCATCGTGGCCGGCCGCAGGAACGGGAAGGCCCGTTCGTCGCGCGGGGCGCGGGGGGCGTCCTGGCGCCGCGGCGGCAGGGACAGCAGCTGGTGGGCGGCCGGGGCGGGCAGCGAGTCCTCCTCGGGCGGACACCACTCGGGCGGCCATCACTCCTGCGGCGGTGGCCACTCTTCGTGCGGCGGCCACTCGTCCTGCGGGTCGTCGTGCGGCGGGGGCGGATGCGGCGGGGGCAATTGACACGGGGCAGCCCGGCTCCGCGGGGGAGACGCGTCCGCGGTACGCCGAGTGCCCGCCGGGGGTAGTGCGGCGGGCACTCGGCATATCACCCGACCAGGGGGCGTAACGGCGCACGTCATCGGCGCTTCGCGTGGGGCGCGCGCTCACGGCTCTCTGACGGAAACGCCTCCGACCTGCGGATCAACGCTCCAGGCGCACGCCATAGTTGAACAATTGCGCTGCTGAGCCCCCGGTGGGATGGAAACCCTACGAACTTGGGTAAAAACGCTGTTGCGGCGCCGCAGTTCATGATTCCCTTTCAACTATCAACGCAGCCCCGGACGCCCGTCCTGAAGGCGTTCTGCCCGTCCGGGCCGACCCGGACGGCGCGCCGACCGGCTGAGCCGGCCGAACCTCCGGTGCCGACCGGGGAGCGCCGGAACCCCTCCCCGTTTTTTCGCGTGCTAGCGGAGCCGATCCATGCTCACGACCCTGAACACCTCCTACACCGACACGCGCGCGGCCGACCTCGCCTGGACCCTGGGGCGCGAGCCGCTGCCTGCGCTGGCCACGCTCGACCTGGAACTCGAGGGCACACAGCTTCAGTTGAGACTGCTCGGCGCGTCCCACCAGGTACTTCTGGAGGAGGAGCGCGGCACGTGCTCGGAGACGGTGGCGTGCATCGCGGGCTCCAGCACACCCCTGCCCCTGGGCGTCGCCAAGCGGGTCGGCGACTGGGAGTACGAGTTCGCGGCACGGGTGGAGGTGCTGTCCCCCGGCTCCTTCGCGGGTCGCGCCCAGGAGCTGCTGGCCCTGGTCTCCGACCATCCCCACGGCCTGGCGGGCGTCTTCCCGGGCAGCCCGCACGCGTTCACGGCGATGCTGGCCCAGCACCACGAGGGCCAGGTCCATTGGCGCACCTGGCACGCGTACCCGCAGGACGGGCAGTTGGTGGCGACGCGGACCCGGGTCGGGGTGAAGGTGCCGGCCCGGCCGGGTCCCGCCCGGTCCCGGCTGAGCCCCTCCGGAGTGTGAGGAGAGGTCACGTCGTGCCGGGCATTTCCACACGTGTGGGTGACGAGGCCCAGCGCAGGTGTGACGTAGCGTTCCGACCGTGATCGAATCGCACGCGCCCGCACCCCCCGGGGTGCCACGGCCCAGGGGCGAGGGCGGCCAGAACCGGTCGCGGCTGCCCGTACGCCCCGGCACCGGACGGTTCCTGGTGCTCGCCGGCGTGTTCGTCTGTGCGGCCTGCGGTCTCGTGTACGAACTCGAACTGGTCGCCCTGGCCTCGTACTTGATCGGGGACTCGGTCACCCAGGCCTCGGTCGTGCTCTCGGTGATGGTCTTCGCGATGGGCGTCGGCTCACTGGCCGCGAAACGGCTTCGCGGCCGTGCCGCGGCCGGCTTCGGCGCGGTGGAGGCGGCGCTCGCCCTCGTCGGCGGCTGCAGTGCGATGGCCCTGTACGCGGTCTTCGCCTGGACCGGCGACTGGGGTGGCGTCTGGTCCGGCGGGCCGCGCTGTCTGCTGGTCGCCTTCTCGCTGGCCATCGGCCTGCTCATCGGTGCCGAGGTCCCCCTGCTGATGGAGCTGATCCAGCGGATCCGCCGCCAGGACGCGGGCGGGGCGGTGGCCGATCTGTTCGCGGCGGACTACGTGGGCGCGCTGGTCGGCGGGCTCGCCTTCCCCTTCCTGCTGCTCCCGCAGCTCGGTCAGCTGACCGGCACCCTGCTCACCGGCGCGATCAACGCGGTCGCGGGCGGCGCCCTCGTCCTCGGCCTGTTCCGCCGCGACCTCTCCCGCCGCGGCCGCAGGCTGCTCCTGGTCGCCAACCTCGTGGTGCTGGGCGTGCTCGCCGCGGCGGCCGTCCTGGTCGACGACTTCGAACGAGCGGCCCGCCAGGCGGTGTACGGCGGCCATGTACGGGTCGCGGTGCACAGCGGCCTGCACGAGGTGGTGCTGAGCGGTGGGACCCACGGCCGCCCGCTGGCCCTGTTCCTCGACGGACGGCTGCGGGTGAGCGGCCGTGACGAGCGCCTCTACCACGAGGCGCTGGTGCACCCGGCGATGAGCGGCGGCCGGCAGGCGCGCGTGCTCGTCCTCGGCGGCGGCGACGGCCTCGCGGCGCGCGAGGTGCTGCGCCATCCGGGAGTCTCGCGGGTCGACGTGATCGAGCCCGACCCGGCGGTGGTCCGGCTCGCCCGCCGCGACCCGGCACTGTCCGCACTGAACGGCCACGCCCTCGCCGACCCGCGTGTCCATGTGTGCACGGCGGACGTGTTCCGCTGGCTCAGACACACCCGGCGCACCTACGACGTGGTGATCGCCGACCTCCCCGACCCGGGCAGCACGGCGAGCACGAAGCTGTACTCGCAGGAGTTCTACGGCCTGTCCCGCCGCGTGCTCGCGCCCGGTGGCCGGCTGGTGGTGCACGCGGGCCCGGTGACCTCCCGCCCACGCGTCTTCTGGACGGTGGAGGCGACGATACGGGCGGCCGGGCTGCGCACGGCCCCGTACCGCGTCGGCGGACGCGCCTCAGGTCCTGCGAAGGACCCGGGCCGCTCGCCCGGCGCGGCCGCCGCACCGCGCGACTGGGGATTCGTGCTCGCCGCCCGTACCCGTCCCGTCCTGGGCCTCGACCCGGACGCCCCTCGCCCGCGCACGCTGACCGAGGCGTCCCTGCGGGCGGACGCGCGGGGGGCGGCGCGCACCCGGGTGCCGGGACTGCCCCCGTCGACGCTGGTGCACCCCAGGTACGCCGGCTGAGCCCGCGCGGTTGCCCGGCCGAGACAAAACCCGTGATGCAGGGGTGCGGTTCGGGCCCTGCTGGGTAGGCTCGGCTGGTATGGAGCATGAGGTGTTCGTTCCGGTTCCTGCCGAGCGGCTCAGTGAGGCGCTGGCCGATCCCGCGCGGCTGGCCCGTGCGATCCCCGGGCTCCAGCGGGACGCGGACACCGGGCCGGTCGCGGGTCGGCTGAAGGTGCGCGTCGCCGGCCACACGATCACCTACCGCGGCGCTCTGCGGGTCACCGGACAGGACGACGGCTCGTACGCCGTGGAGGCCGAGGCGACGGAGGCCCGGGGCACCGGCACGGTGAAGCTGTCCCTGACCGTGCGCCTGATCCCGGCCGAGGGCGGCACGACGGTCGCGTTCTCCGGCACGGCGGCCGCCGCCGGCCGGATCACGGAACTGCCCGGCGATGCGGTGGCCTCCGCGGGGACCCGGCTGCTGGGGCGGTTCGCGGAGGGCCTGGCCGGGGAGGAGGCCGATACGGCCGCGGAGCCCGCCGGGGGCAAGGAAACTGACGCGCCGTCGGGGAAGCCGGTGGCCGAGGGGCCGGAGGACACATCGGGCCACGCGCCCGCCGGGAAGCCGGAGGTCGCGTCGCGGGAGACGCCCCCCGCCTCGCAGGACACCCCGGAGGCGGCCGCGGAACCCCCTGCCGCCGCCCCGTCGGTCCACGACGCCGAGATCCCCCCGTCGTACCTGGATCCCTTCGCCGACGACGACTTCGCCGACGAGGACGACTTCGTTGACGAGGACGAGCCCGAGGAGGGGCTCGTGGTCGACGGCTTCGACGTGGAGGGCGAGCCGCCCGCGGAGGCGGCACACGCCCGGCGCACCATGATCGGCCGTAGCGCGGAAGAGGTCGACCACGCGCCCCCGCGCGGCCGCTATGCCCCCGTCCCCGCCCCCGAGACCATGTCGGCCGGTACGACCCTGCGCTGGGCGGCCCCGGCGGCGGCCCTGATCGTGGCCTCCGCCATCGTGGCCGGCCGGATGCTCCGGCGCCGCCGCTGACCCGCGGGCCACGCCACATCGGCGTCGTCGCACGCGCTCTTGATCGGCCCAGTAGGGTCGCCTCGTGAGTAACGACGAGATCACGTTGACCGCGGGAGACGCGGAGGTCGCACTGGCACCCGGGAACGGCGGACGCGTGCGGAGTCTGCGCGTCGGCGGTATGGAACTGCTGAGGCAGGGCGAGCGGTTCGGGTGCTTCCCCATGGTCCCCTGGTGCGGCCGGATCCGGGACGGCATGTTCCGCGACGGCGGCACGGTCCACCGGATGCCCCTCAACTCGCCGCCGCACGCCATCCACGGCACCGCGCGCGACGGCGCCTGGCGCGTGGCGCGCGCCGATCCCGCCGAGGCCGTCCTCACCTACGACCTGGTCGCTCCCTGGCCCTATCCGGGCCGCGTCACCCAGCTCGTCACGCTCGCCGAGGACTCACTCACGCTCACCATGTCCGTGGAGACGTACGACTCCTCGTTCCCGGCCCAGATCGGCTGGCACCCGTGGTTCAACCGCACCCTCGACGGCCAGGACGCGCGCATCGACTTCAGCCCCGCCTGGCAGGAGGAGCGCGGCGAGGACCATCTGCCCACCGGCAACCGCATCGACCCGCGGCCCGGCCCCTGGGACGACTGCTTCGGGATGCCCGGCGGCGTCGACGTCACCCTCACCTGGCCGGAGCGGCTGGAACTGAGGGTCACCAGCCGTGAGGAGTGGGTGGTGGTCTACGACGAGCAGTCCGAGGCGGTGTGCGTGGAGCCGCAGACGGGTCCGCCGAATGGCCTCAACACCCTTCCGCGGCTGGTCACGCCCATCGAGCCGCTGGAGGCCACGACGACGTGGACCTGGCGCCGTCCGTAGGCGCGGGGGAGTCCGGGGGTCGGGGGCGCGCTTAAGCTGACTCGTATGAGTGACGTCTACGCAGGAACGCCGTCAAGTGCGCGCACCGCGCTGCTGCAGCAGATCAAGGACAAGGCCGTGGTGCACGGCAAGGTGACCCTCTCCTCGGGCCTGGAAGCCGACTACTACGTCGACCTGCGCCGCATCACCCTCGACGGCGAGGCCGCCCCGCTGGTGGGCCAGGTGCTGCTGGACCTGACCGCCGACCTGGACTTCGACGCGGTGGGCGGGCTGACCATGGGCGCGGACCCGGTCGCGGCCGCCATGCTGCACGCGGCGGCGGCACGCGGCCGGAAGCTGGACGCCTTCGTCGTGCGCAAGGCCGCCAAGGCCCACGGGCTGCAGCGGCGGGTGGAGGGCCCGGAGATCGAGGGGCGCCGTGTCCTGGTCGTCGAGGACACCTCCACCACCGGCGGGTCCCCGCTCACCGCGGTGGAGGCGGTGCGCGAGGCGGGGGCCGAGGTGGTCGCCGTCGCGACGATCGTCGACCGGGCCACGGGCGCGGCCGAGAAGATCGAGGCGGGAGCCGGGGTCCCGTACCGGTTCGCGTACTCGAAGGACGAACTGGGGCTGGACTGACGACGCGGTCATCCACAGGCTGGACAGGGTGTCCGAAGCATCCGGTCCCGTCTGGAAAGATGGGCCCGACGATGACGTCGCACCCTAGGTCAGGGCCGTAAGTACGCAGAACGCACCCGCACATACAAGGAGCGGACCATGCCCATCGCAACCCCCGAGGTCTACAACGAGATGCTCGACCGGGCGAAGGCAGGCAAGTTCGCCTACCCGGCCATCAACGTGACCTCGTCCCAGACCCTGCACGCTGCTCTGCGCGGCTTCGCGGAGGCCGAGAGCGACGGCATCGTCCAGATCTCGACGGGCGGCGCCGAGTTCCTGGGCGGCCAGTACCAGAAGGACATGGTCACCGGCGCCGTGGCCCTGGCCGAGTTCGCGCACATCGTTGCCGAGAAGTACCCGGTCAACATCGCCCTGCACACGGACCACTGCCCGAAGGACAAGCTCGACGGGTACGTACGTCCGCTGCTCGCGATCTCCGAGGAGCGCGTCGCCCGCGGCGAGAACCCGCTCTTCCAGTCCCACATGTGGGACGGATCGGCGGAGACCCTCGCCGACAACCTGAAGATCGCTCAGGAGCTGCTGGAGCGCGCCCGCGCCGCCAAGATCATCCTCGAGGTCGAGATCACCCCCACCGGCGGTGAGGAGGACGGCGTCTCGCACGAGATCAACGACTCCCTCTACACCACGGCCGAGGACGCGATCCGCACGGCGGAGGCGCTGGGCCTCGGCGACAAGGGCCGTTACCTGCTGGCCGCCTCGTTCGGCAATGTCCACGGCGTGTACAAGCCGGGCAACGTGGTGCTGCGCCCCGACCTGCTGAAGGAGCTGACCGACGGCGTGGTCACGAAGTTCGGCCTGCCGGCCGGGAGCAAGCCGTTCAACTTCGTCTTCCACGGCGGTTCGGGCTCCAGCAAGGAGGAGATCCTGACGGCGCTGGAGAACGGCGTGGTCAAGATGAACATCGACACGGACACCCAGTACGCCTTCACGCGTCCGGTCGCCGACCACATGCTGAAGAACTACGACGGCGTCCTGAAGGTCGACGGCGAGGTCGGCTCCAAGAAGGCCTATGACCCGCGTACCTGGGGCAAGCTGGCGGAGGTGTCCATGTCCAAGCGCGTCATCGAGGCCTGCGACAACCTCCGTTCCGCGGGCACGAAGATCAAGTAAGACCGATCGCCCAAGTGCGCACCCGGCGGCCCTCCGCCGCCGGGTCGCGCGCCCGTCCCGGGGCCGACGGCGGAGCGGATCTGGCCCGGCGGCACCGGACGCGGGATGATCCGAACATGGCCGCCACCGCACAGCAGGTACCTGCCATCAGGATCGCCTCCGCGCAGGGGAAATGGATTCTCCTGACGACCGTCCTCGGCTCCAGCATGGCCCTGCTGGACTCCACCGTCGTCAATGTCGCCCTGCCCCGCATCGGCAAGGATCTCCATACGAACCTCGCCGCCCTGCAGTGGACCGTCAACGCGTACCTGGTCACGCTCGCGGGTCTGATCCTGCTGGGCGGGGCCCTCGGAGACCGCTTCGGCCGCCGCAAGGTCTTCGTCGTCGGAGTCGTCTGGTTCGCGAGCGCCTCCCTCCTGTGCGGCCTCGCCCCCCATTCCGGTGTCCTCATCGCCGCCCGCGCCCTGCAGGGCATCGGCGGCGCCCTTCTGACCCCCGGCTCGCTCGCGCTGATCCAAGGCTCCTTCCACCCCGACGACCGCGCACGCGCCGTGGGACTGTGGTCCGGGTTCGGCGGTATCGGCGCCGCCGTCGGCCCCTTCCTCGGCGGCTGGCTCGTCGACGGGCCGGGCTGGCGCTGGGTCTTCCTCCTCAACGTCCCGCTCGCCCTGCTCTGCGCGCCCATCGCCGTCAAGCACGTACCGGAATCCGCGGATCCGCGCGCCCACGGCCGTTTCGACGTCCTCGGTGCCGCCCTCGGCGCCCTGGCCCTCGCCCTCGTCACCTACGCCCTGATCGAGGCCCGCGGCGGCTCCGTGGCCGTGCCCCTCACGGCGATCGCGGGCGTGGCCGCCGGAGTCGCCTTCGTGTACGTCGAAAGGCACCGTGCCAATCCGATGATGCCGCTCGACATCTTCGCGTCCCGCCAGTTCACGGCCGTCAACCTGGTCACCTTCTGCGTCTATGCGGCGTTCGGCGGCTTCTTCTTCCTCACCGCGCTCCAGCTCCAGGTGGTGGCGGGCTACTCACCGCTGCGGGCCGGTACGGCCCTGCTGCCCACGACCGTCCTGATGCTGCTCCTCTCCTCCCGCTCGGGCGCCCTCGCCGAGCGCATCGGGCCGCGTATCCCGCTCACCGTCGGCCCCCTGCTCTGTGCGGGCGGCATGCTGCTCATGTTGCGCGTCGGCAAGGACGCCTCGTACGTCGCCGACGTACTGCCCGCCGTGCTCGTCATGGGCGCGGGCATGGTCACCCTGGTCGCCCCGCTCACCGCCACCGTGCTGGCCTCCGTGGACACCGGCCGGGCGGGCCTGGCCAGCGGCATCAACAACGCAGCGGCCCGCGCGGCCGGTCTGATCGCCGTGGCCGCGTTGCCGCTCCTGACCGCAATGGGCCCGGAGGCGTACCGCTCGGCGGACGCGTTCGACGCCGCCTTCCGCCGGGCCATGCCGCTGTGCGCGGGCATCCTGGCGGCCGGTGCGGTCCTCGCCTTCGCGACCGTCCGCCGCCCGGTGCCACACTGCTGCCGCCCCGAATGCCACACCCACGGCTCCGTGACGGCGCCGCCGCTGGAGCCGCAGCACAAGGCCACGGACCCCGGCGAGAAGCCGGCTTGATCGTCCGCCGCCCTCACCCGGCGCGGCCCTGAGCGGCGGCGCGGGAGCCGAGGACGCCGGCCGGCGGCCGGACGGCGCACCGCTGCGGAACCTCCTGGATCTGGCGGAACCTTCCGTTCCTGAGGGACCCGCGCAACCGTCACCGATCAAGGCCGATGCCTCACACTGGACCCCATGACCGTTCACGAGAACCTCCTCGGGGGCCCGCCCCCGACCCACCTGCCGGACGACCCGGGGCCGCGCGAGCTCCTTGCGAGCGGCACGGCGCCCGCCGACGTCGCCGCCAAGCACCCCTCCTCCTCGCTCGCCTGGGCCCAGCTGGCCGACGACGCGTTCGAGCGGGGCTCGGTCGTCGAGTCGTACGCCTACGCGCGTACGGGCTACCACCGTGGCCTGGACGCCCTGCGACGCAACGGCTGGAAGGGCCATGGCCCCGTGCCCTGGGAGCACGAGCCGAACCGCGGCTTCCTGCGCGCCCTGTACGCCCTCGCGCGCGCCGCGCAGACGATCGGCGAGCAGGAGGAGTACGAGCGCTGCACGCAGTTCCTGAAGGACTCCTCCCCGACGGCGGCCCAGACGCTCGGCTAGCCCCGAAGAGTGCCAAGGCCCGCCTGTGACCAGGCGGGCCTTGCGATGTCCGGGTGTGTTGCGCAGGATGCGGGTGGGGACCGGGGCCCCCGTGCCGGCATCGGCAGGGGCGGACCGCTACCCAGAGCACACATCAGGAGACAGGGATGTCCCACAAGGCTCATCAGTCCGAGGAGACTCAGGAGCCCGAGACCCCGCATCTCGACTTCCAGGGCACGACACCGTACGAGGACTACGTCAAGGCGGATGTGCTCACCCATCTCCAGCACACCCTCTCCGAAGATCCCGGGGAGATGGTCTTCCTGGTCACGACCCAGGTGATGGAGCTGTGGTTCACGGTCATCGTCCACGAGTGGGAGACCGCGGCGCGGGCTCTGCGCGAGGACCGGGTGCCGGTGGCGATCGACGCGCTGAAGAGGTCCGTGCGGGAACTGGAGGCGCTGAACGCGTCCTGGCGGCCCCTCGGCCAGTTGACCCCGGCCCAGTTCAACTCCTACCGCTCCGCCCTCGGCGAGGGCTCAGGCTTCCAGTCCGCCATGTACCGCCGTATGGAGTTCCTGCTCGGCGAGAAGTCCGCCTCCATGCTGGTCCCGCACCGGGGCGCGCCGCGCGTCCACGCGGAGCTCGAGAAGGCCCTGCACGAGCCGAGCCTGTACGACGAGGTGCTGCGGCTGCTCGCACGGCGCGGCCACGCGATCCCGGACACTGTGCTGCGACGTGACGTCTCCCAGCGCTACGAGCCGTCGGCCGAGGTCGAGGCGGCGTGGGTCGCCCTCTACTCCGGGGATCCGATGGACGAGCTCGCGCGGCTGGGCGAGACGATGACCGATGTGGCCGAGCTGGTCTGGCGCTGGCGCAACGACCACCTAGTGGCCACCCGCCGCGCGATGGGCGCCAAGTCCGGCACGGGCGGTTCGGCCGGCGTGGCCTGGCTGGAGAAGCGGACGCAGAAGAACGTGTTCCCCGAGCTGTGGACGGCGCGGTCGTATGTCTGAATCCATCCTGAGAGCGCAGAAGCTGGACGCGGCCGACGAACTGGCGGGGCTGCGCGCCAAGTTCGTGCTCGACGAGACCGTCTACCTGGACGGGAACTCGCTGGGCGCGCTGCCGGCCGCCGTGCCGGAGCGCATGCAGGACGTGGTCCGCAGGCAGTGGGGGTCACTGCGGATCCGGTCCTGGGACGAGAGCGGCTGGTGGACGGCGCCGGAGCGGATCGGCGACCTGATCGCGCCGCTGGTCGGGGCGGCGCCCGGGCAGATCGTGGTGGGCGACTCGACCAGCGTCAACGTCTTCAAGGCACTGGTGGCGGCCGTGCGGCTGGCCGCGGAGGGCGGCGAGGGCCGGGACGAGATCGTGGTCGACGCGACCACGTTCCCCACGGACGGGTACATCGCCGAGTCGGCGGCCCGGATGACCGGCTGCACTCTGCGCCCGGTGCCCCCGGCCGAGGTGCCCGGAGCCCTCACCGGACGTACGGCGGCGGTGCTGCTGAACCACGTCGACTACCGCACGGGCCGGCTGCACGACCTGCCCGGATTGACGGCCGCCGTGCACGCGGCGGGCGCCGTCGCGGTCTGGGACCTGTGCCACAGCGCGGGTGCGCTGCCGGTGGGCCTGGACGAGCACGGGGTCGACCTGGCGGTCGGCTGCACCTACAAGTACCTGAACGGAGGCCCCGGCTCGCCCGCATACCTGTATGTACGGCAGGACCTGCAGGAACACTTCGACTCCCCGCTGCCGGGCTGGAACTCGCACACGGAACCCTTCGGCATGCGGCCGGCCTACGAACCGGCGGCGGGCGCCCTGCGCGGTCGTGTCGGCACCCCGGACATCCTCTCCATGCTCGCCCTGGAGGCGGCGCTGGAGGTGTGGGACGGCGTCTCGATCGACACGGTGCGCGCCAAGTCGCTGGCGCTCACGGACTTCTTCCTGGAGTGCGTGGCGGCCTACGTCCCCGAGGGCGCGGTGGAGTCACTGACCCCGGCCGGGCACGCCGAGCGGGGCAGTCAGGTGGCGCTGCGGTGCCGGGACGCAGGGAACGTGATGAAGCGGCTGATCGACAACGGCGTGGTCGGCGACTTCCGGCCGCCGGACGTGCTGCGCTTCGGTTTCACACCGCTGTACGTGGGATTCGCGGACGCCGAGCGCGCGGCCAGGATCCTGGCGGAGACGCTGTCCTGAGAGAGGGACGGGTCCGCCGGGGCCGTCCTGCTGACCCTGAGGGGGCGTGTCCTGACTGCGGGGCGCGCTCGTCCTCACAGACGGCGTCGTCCGTGACCGACCGCTGTCGTCCGTGACCGGCCCTCCCGGCTGCCCAGTGGTACGCCGGGGAGGCCGTGCGGCGCAGCTCGGCGGCGGCAGACGTGACAGTCGGACGGGCGGCGGCGAGCATGGAGGCACCGGCGGGTCTCCGCCGGGGGACCGGTCGGCGTGCGGTTCCGGCATCCGTGCTCGGCGTGGGAGCGGGCGCGGCGGATCCGTGTGGTTCCGGCATCCGTGCCCGGCGTGGGAGCGGGCCCGGAGGATCCGTGCGGAGCCGCCACCCGTGCCCGGCATGGCAACGGCCCCGCCGGATCCGTGCAGGGCCACAAGGACCCGTGCCGACTCCGCAGATCTCATGCAGAGATCGCAGAAGCGTTTGCTCCTCACCGAGCGTGACCACCCCTCGCCGGTGCACCCCGGACGCCTGATACCGTCCCCGCCAACGGCCGATCACCTTCCGGCCACCGCGCACGAATCTCGTTTCGCCGCTGAGAGGTTGGAGCATGTCCGACGCCGCCCCCCGCGATGCCGCAGAACCGGACGACGCGTCCACCGGAGCCGGCGCGACCGCAGGGGACGCGACCGGCCGAGGAGACGCCCTGGACGGGCAGGCCGCCGCTCGTGCCGCCGCAGCCCGGGACGCCGCGGCACGCGACGCCGCCGAGGAGGCGTCCGCCTTCTCCCATCCGCCGGTGGAGCCGGACGCCACCGCCGCCTACGGCGCCCATCCCGACCAGGTGATCGACTTCTACGCACCGCGCGGGACGGAGCCGGGCGGGGCGCCGGACCGGGCCCCCCTCGTCGTCGTTCTGCACGGCGGCGCTTGGCGGTCGGCCTACGACCGGCGGCACATCACCCCCTTCGCGGACTTCCTGGCCCGCCGGGGCTTCGCCGTGGCCAACGTCGAGTACCGCAGGGGCGCGCTCATCCCGTCCCAGACCGGCGGATCGTCGGCCCCGGACGCGGGCGCGGGCGGTGCCACGGGAGCGGTCGCGGGCCGCTGGCCCGACACGCTCGACGATGTCGCGGCCGCCTTCGACGCGCTTCCTGCGCTGGTCCGCGAGGCGCTGCCGCAGGCCGATCCGCGCCGCATGGTGATCACCGGGCACTCGGCAGGCGGCCACCTCGCGCTGTGGGCGGCGGCCCGCCATGTCCTCCCGTCCGGCTCCCCGTGGCGCACGGACCGTCCGGCACCGCTGCGCGGTGTGGTGGCGCTGGCCCCGATCGCGGACTTCCACGCCGCCGAGAAGCTGGACGTGTGCGGCGGGGCAGTGACCCAGTTCCTGGGCGGCCAGGCGCAATTCGCGGAGCGGCGTCCGCATGTGGACCCGGCGCTGCTGCTGCCCACCGGTATCGCCACCACCCTCGTCCAGGGACGCGCGGATGTCGTGGTCCCGCATGTGGTCGCCGAGGCGTACGCGGATGCGGCGGCGAAGGCGGGCGAGGTCGTCGGCTTCACGCTGCTCGAGGACGTCGGTCACTTCCCGCTGATCGACCCGGCGGCGGACGCGTGCGCCGTGGTGGCGGAGGAGATCGCCCAGTTGGCGTGGTAGCTCCCGAGCCGGCGAGGAAAGAGGCGGGTCGAGGGATGCCCGGGAGTCCCCCGGTCATACCCGTAGTACCTGGGAGCTACCCCGGATGTGGCGCCTGTGCCGCGCCCTGTTGGCCGCGCTGGTCACCGGCGCGGTCGTCGTTCCCCTCTCGGCCGCCGCGCGCCCGCGGATTCCGGCCCCGCCCCCGGCGGCGCTCGCCCCTCTCACGACGGCCGCGCTCACCGGGACGTACGAGGCCAACCGCGCCGACGCCGCCGAGGCGTCCCGTATGGCCGCGGCCCACGGCGATCGGAGCCGCGCCGCGGCGGACCGCGCCATGGCCGCCCCGGACCGCCACCTCCTGGCCTTCGACGGCCGGGGCACGGGCCGGGCCACCGAGGTCCTCGGCGACCTGGCCACGGCGGAACACATCGCGATCCTGGTCCCGGGGTCGGATATGACGCTGGACACCTACGACCGCTTCCGCGCCACCGCGCTCGCCCTGCACACCGCGACCGGACCCCGTACCGCGGTCATCGCCTGGCTCGGCTACGACACACCGCGCATGCTCAGCACGGCCGCGCTCACCACGACCCGGGCCGAGCAGGCCGCACCGGGGCTCGAGGCCTTCGTCCGCCGACTGCGGGCCGCCTTCGGGCCGTTGCCCGGCATCTCCCTCCTCTGCCATTCCTACGGCACGGCGGTGTGCGCCCGTGCGGCCGGCGCCGACGTCCAGGACATCGCCTTGGTCGGCAGCCCCGGCACGGGCCTGGACTCCGTCGCCGGCCTGCACACCCGCGCCCGCGTCTGGGCCGCCCGCGGCGCCGGCGACTGGATCGCGGACGTACCCCACGTCCGCGCGGACCTGTTCGGCACGCGCGTCGGCTTCGGCACGGACCCGGTGTCCCCGGCCTACGGCGCCCGGGTGTTCGCCGCGGGCGACGGCGGCCACAGCGACTACTTCACGCCGGGCTCGGTTCCCCTGGCCAACCTCGCCCGGATCGTCCTCGGCAGGACATCGGAGGTGACCCATGCGTGAACGCGGCGCAGTCAGGCAGCAGTCCCCGGACGGCATACGCGCCACGGCACACCGCATCGACGCGGCCACCCCCGCGGAACGGGACCGCGCGGTGGACGCCCTGCGCGCCTTCGCGATCCTCGGCGTCGTGCTGGGGCACTGGCTGGTGACCGCGCTGGTCGCGGACGGCGGGGCCCTGCATACGGCCGGCCCGCTGCACTTCATGCCCTGGCTCGCCCCGATCTCCTGGGCGTTCCAGACGCTCGCCGTGTTCTTCCTGGTGGGCGGCCATGTGGCCACGAGGAGTTATGCCTCGGCCCGTGCGCGAGGAGTCCCCTACGGACAGTGGCTCCGCGCCCGTCTGAGCCGGCTGTTCAGACCGGTGACGGCGCTCGTGGCCCTGTGGGCGGTGGCCGCGTGCTGCCTGCTCGCGGCCGGCGCGGACGTCGGCACGGTGCACACCCTCGTGAAGCTCGCCCTCTCACCCCTGTGGTTCCTGCTGGTCTTCGCGGCCCTCACGGCGGCGACACCGCTGCTGACCCGGCTCAACCCGCTGTGGCCGCTGGCCGTCGTTCTCCATGTGGACCTCATCCGCTTCGGACTCGGCGGCCCCTCCTGGCTCGGCTGGGTGAATCTGGCGGCAGGCTGGCTCGTTCCGTTCTCGCTGGGCGCCGCCTGGACGCGCGGGGAGCTGGAGGGCCGCCGGGCCGGTCTGGTGCTGCTCTCGGCCGGGGCCGCGGCGACGGCGGGGCTGGTGGCATGGGCGGGTTACCCGGCGTCGATGGTCGGCGTGCCGGGCGCTCCGGTCTCCAATCTGAATCCGCCGACCCTGGCCGCGGTCACCTTCGGTCTGGCCCAGTGCGGACTCGCGCTCGTGCTGCGTGAACCGCTGCGCCGGTGGATGCGCCGCCCCCTGGTCTGGGTGGCGGTGGCGCTGGTGAACCTCTCCGCGATGACGATCTTCCTGTGGCACCAGACGGCTCTGATGGCGACCACGGCGGCGGGACTCCTCGCGGGCCGTCTGCCGGGCCTGCACACCGTCCCGGACGATCTGGCCTGGGTGGCGTTCCGCCTTGCCTGGCTCCCGGTCTTCGGCCTCGCGCTCGCCGTGTGCTGGTCCGCCTTCCGCACCTGCGAGCAGGGCGGCCGGCGCCGCACCGGGGCCGGCCGGTCCCGCGTGGTCCGCGTCCACCGGCGCTCCGGTTCCACGACGCCTCATGGTGCCTAAGAGTCATCCCGTGATGGGATGCCGTCCGACCAGTTCCTGTTCGGGTGCGCCGCCTGTGGGGGGTGCGTTCCCTGCTGGGGCGGCTGTTCCGACGTGGGCCTTGTGCCGCTCGCGCGCGGGTCGGGTCTCATTCGGGGTGGGCCGGTACCGGTCGGTGGTATTTCGTCGAGCAGAGGCCCGCTGGCCGGGAACTCCCGGACGGCGGACTGCCGCGTGGGTGCGGCCCCTGCGGGGGTGGGCACCGCGCTGCGGTTGACTCGACAGGGCTTCTTGCAGCCCTTGTGAGTACAAAATCTGT